>JAJDZG010000065.1 GCA_022824765.1 Dehalococcoidia bacterium
CGCCTCGAGCCGCTCGACCGCGTCGTCCGTCCACAGCTCGACGCCCGAGATGCGCCGTCCGTCGCGCAGCAGCCCCACCACCTTCGTGCCGTAGCGCACGTTGACGCCGGCTCGCTCTGCCGCATCAAACTCCTGGTCCGACAGTCCCTTCCCCGCGCTCACCGCCTCGACCGTCAGTCCGCCGTAGAAGACCAGCTTGCCGCCCACCTCATTCGCTTGACGCCCAGTCATCAGCGTGAACTTGACGCCCTGACCATGCAGCCACTCCATCGTCGGAGCGGCCTCGCGCACCAACGCCGACGCCATGCCGTCGTCGATCAGTCCGTCGGTCACCCGAGCCAGGTCGTCGCGGAACTGCGCGTCCCGATACGCGCCGACATCCACGCGCGCCTGCTCCGCCTCCGACAGATCGGGGATGATGCGGACAACGTCGTCAATGCCGTTGTAGGGGAAGCGGAAGCCGCCGCCCGTGAAGTAGGTGTTGCCGCCGCGCTCGCCGTCGGGTGCCTTTTCCAGCACGGTCACCTCCGCGCCGTGCTCCCGCGCGGACAGCGCCGCGCACAGCGCCGCGTTGCCCGCTCCGACCACAATGACTCTTGGAACCTGCGTCATCCTGAATCCCTTCCCTGGGTCCTCACTGGTTCAGCAGTCGGCGAGCGCGGTGCACGGCCCGCTCCGTTGCGACCGCTACTCCTGCGATTGCTGCTCTTGCTGCGATTGCTCAGCGGTCGAGCCCCGTTCGTTCCATCCAGCACCGACTTCTGACCGCGGTAGAGCGGCACCGCAGCGGCGATCTCCACCTCGATCGCCGCACGAACCGCCTGGACGCCCTCGGCTGCCTTGCCCGCAGCGATGCGGACCCCGCGCTGTCCGCCGACCATGCAGAAGAGGATGCCCGGCGCCGTGCAGATCGCCGCCACCAGCAGCGCCAGGCGGAAGCCGTCAATCACGCCGGCTGACTCCGCCGCGCTGAGCGTCTCGGTCGTCTCGCCGACCGCGCCCGCGACCGATACGAAGATCGCAACCCAGATGGCCGCGCCGATCGCGTTGCCCATCGTGCGCGCCGTCGTCTGCGCCGCCGAGGCGGTGCCCAACTGCTGGGGCGGCACCGCGGACATGATCACGGCAGTGTTCGGCGAGCTGAACGTGGACGCGCCAATGCCCAGCAGCAGCATGCGCGCCATGAAGTCAAGCGGCGACGTGTCCGCCGTCGTGCGAGACAAGAGCAACAGCGCCGAAAACACGCAGACCATGCCCAGCGTCGTCAGCGGGCGCGAACCGAGACGGTCCGACAGGCGGCCTGAAATGGGCGACCAGAGCATCATCGCCATCGGCATCGGCAGCATCACCGCGGCAATCTCGATCGGATCAAAGCCGCGTCCGTACTGCCACAGCCACGGCGTGAGATACAGCGACGCGCTCATCCCCATGAACTGCAAGATCGCCGCCGTGATTCCGAAGCTGAAGCCGCGCCCTTTGAACAGTCCCAGATCAACGACCGGCGACGACGAACGACGCTCCACGATGATGAAGCTGACCAGGAAGATGGCGCTGAGCGCGAACATCGCGATCATCACGGGCGACATCCAGCCGAGACTCTCGCCTCGATTGATGCCGAACGTGAGGCATCCCAGCATGCCAAACAGCAGAATCGCACCGGGGATGTCCAGCCCGCGCGGACGGTTGAGCGGCGATCCATCTACCAGCAGCCGCCAGGCCAGCAGTGTGCCAATCACGCAGAGCGGCACACGCGTCCAGAAGATGGCCCGCCAATCGATCAGGTCCAGCAACACCCCCCCGAGCGCCGGACCAGCCATCGCGCCCGCTCCGACCGTCGAGACAATCAGACCCAGCCCCGTACCGCGACGCGACGGCGGAAACGCCGCCGTGATGATCGCAGCGCCGTTGGCCATCGTCATCGCCGATCCGATCGCCTGCAGGATTCGCGTGCTGATCAACTCCTCCAGCGAACCAGCAATCGCCGACAACCCCGTCGCCACGGTCAGCACCACAAAGCCCACCACGTACAGCATCTTGCGCCCGTAGATGTCGCCCAGCCGCCCCATCGTCAGCGACAGCCCCGTCGACACCACGATGAACGACAGCGCAACCCAGACCACATCGTCGGCGGGACGGCCAAACTCCTGGCTCAGGGTCGGCAGCGCGATGTTGGTGATGGAGTTATCGACGACGCCCAGAAACGTGCCCACACAGACGACGATCGCAGCAACCCAGTGGTATGAAATCGGGCCCAGCGACGGTCCGCTCACGAGTGGCTGGTCGTCCTCCGGCCGCGCCCGATCCGATCCCGCAGCCCCATCGCGCTGAGCCATCAGCGTCCGCCAGCTCGTCGCAACAGCGTCATGAGTCGCAGTCTACGCCGTCGACATGACGCCGCGACCCATCCGCCAGCTGCAGGGAGGTCACAACCCGCCATCGCGAATCGGTCTGCGCGCAGGGAGCCCTACAATGCCCAAATGACCACTTCGCACGCTCTGACCGACGAACTCTCCGCCATCGACTATTGCTACGAGCAGGGCTGGACCGACGGTCTGCCCGTCGTGCCGCCCGTCCGCGAACGGGTCGAGCGATTCCTCGCCGCCGCCGGCCGGCCCGCCGAGGAGATCGTGGCGCGTCACCCCGCGACGGGCCGTGAGTGCTCCGTCCAGGCCGCCGCGATCAACGCCGTGATGGCCGGCTGCCAACCGCAGTACTTCCCCACCGTCCTCGCCGCGCTCGAAGCCCTGAATGAGGACGACTACAACTTCCACGGCTCCACCGCGAGCACGGGCGGCTCCGCGCCCGTTGTGATCGTCTCCGGCGACATCCGCGACGAGATCGGCATGAACGCCAGCGTCAACGTCTTCGGACCCGGCAATCGCGCCAACGCCACCATCGGCCGCGCCATTCGCCTGATGATCATGAACGTCTTCCAGATGCTGCCGGGCATCTCCGACCGCTCAACGACCGGCTGGCCGGGCAAGTACGCCTGTTGCATCGCCGAGAACATCCTCAACAGCCCCTGGGAGCCGCTGCATGAGTCGCTCGGCTTCCCGCCCGAAGTCAGCACCGCGACCGTCTTCGCCGCCTCCGGCTTCTACAACATCGAGAATCACTACACCGCCGATCCAATCCCGCTGCTCGACACCTTTGCCGACGCCATGGGATCGCTCGGCGCACTGACCGACGGCCAATCATTGGTGGTCATGTCACCCGAACACGCCGAGATCGCCGCCTCCGGCGGGATGACCAAACAGGACGTGCAAGAGTATCTCTTCGAGCACGCAAGCCGCTCCTCAGACGAGATGCGCGCAGCCGGCAAGTGGCCCGCCAGCCACGACCGCGACGGTCTCGCCGAAGGCGAGCGCAGCAACGGCATCTTCCATCGCGGCCGCAGCCCAGACGATATCCTGCTCATCGTCGCAGGCGGAGAAGCCGGCGGCCATTCCGCCTTCCTACCCTCCTGGAGCCGAGGCCGAAACTCCATCCACCAAACCAAACCCATCGGAGTCTGCCTAGATTGCTAACAAAAAATCCCTCCCCTCCGGGGCAAAACAAATCCCTCCCCCTCCGGGGGAGGTGTCACGCAGTGACG
>JAJDZG010000144.1 GCA_022824765.1 Dehalococcoidia bacterium
ACGGCGGCGTTTCGGCTGGCCTGATTGGCCTGCTGCTGGCGCTCGTCACGGTTTCGGTGGCTGGTCTCGGACTGCGTCGGATTCGCAACCGCGCGTAAGCCCTTTCGCGCGGTCAGCGATGCCTGACCGTCACAGCCGAGAATGCCCACGGCGGGGCGGCGCCCTCAGGGCGCCGCCCCTTCGCACGTCCCAGCCACCGATGCCTCAATCCTGAACGCCAATAACAGGTAACGTCATCAAATCTGCGTAAATCCCATATATCATGTGACGTGCGGCGGAGGGAGCTGGCGCATGAGCTCGGATTCATCGGCAAAACTGCAAGAATGGCTGGACGGACCCTACTCGAAGGCGACCGGGCGCTTCCCCGAACGCCGCGAAGCCTTCCACCGCTCCTCCGGCGCACCGCTCGACCCCATCTACGTCAACGGCGACGCCGACCCCATGCCCGGCGAGTACCCCTACACCCGCGGCATCCAGCCCACCATGTACCGCGGCCGACTCTGGACCATGCGCCAGTACGCCGGCCAGGAAGACGCCGAAGCCTCCAACCGCCGCTACCGATTCCTGCTCGACCAGGGCCAGACCGGCCTCTCCGTCGCCTTCGACCTGCCCACCCAGATCGGCTACGACTCCGACGCCGGCATGGCCGAGGGCGAGGTCGGCAAGGTCGGCGTCGCAATCGACTCCATCGACGACATGCGCACGCTCTTCGACCAGATCCCGCTCGACCGCGTGACCACCTCGATGACGATCAACGCCACCGCCAACATCCTGCTCTCGCTCTACGCCGCCGTCGCCGAGGAGCAGGGCGTCGGACGCGACAAGATTGGCGGCACCGTCCAGAACGACATCCTCAAGGAATACGTCGCGCGCGGCACCTACATCTATCCGCCCAAACCATCGATGCGGCTGATCACCGACAGCTTCGACTACTGCACCCGCGAAGTGCCGCGCTGGAACACGATCTCAATCTCCGGCTATCACATGCGCGAGGCCGGCTGCACGGCCGCGCAGGAAATCGGCTTCACGCTCGCCAACGCCGTCGCCTACGTCGAGGCAGCGCTCGAGCAGGGCCTGGAGTTCGACAGCTTCGGCCCGCGCCTCTCCTTCTTCTTCGCCTGCCACAGCAATTTCCTGGAGGAGATCGGCAAGTTCCGCGCCGCGCGACGCCTCTGGGCGAGCATCGCCCGCGAGCGCTTCGGATCGCAGAACGAACGCGCCCAAATGCTCCGCTTCCACACCCAGACCGGCGGCGTCACGCTGACCGCTCAGCAGCCCGACAACAACGTGATCCGCACCACGCTGCAGGCGCTCGCCGCCGTGCTCGGCGGGACGCAGTCGCTGCACACCAACTCCCTCGACGAAGCGCTCGGGCTGCCGTCCGAGCACGCCGTCGAGGTCGCGCTGCGCACCCAACAGGTGATCGGCTACGAGTCCGGCGTCGCCGACGTGATCGACCCGCTCGGCGGCTCCTACTACATCGAGCAGACCACCGACGAGCTCGAGTCCGAAGCGCGCAACTACATCGATCAGATCGACGCGCTCGGCGGCGCGGTCTCGGCGATCGAACAGGGCTATCAGCAGGCGGAGATTCTGGAGGCCTCCTCCAGCTTCCAGCGTGAGGTCGAGCAGGAGTCCGACGCCGCCCGCGAGGGCGACGGCTCCGCCGGCAAACGCGGCCGCGTCATCGTCGGCGTCAACCGCTTCGAGACCAACGACGACCCGGATGTCGAGATCGTGCGCGTCGACCCGATGGTCCGCCAGCGCCAGATCGAGAAGCTCGAGCGTCTGCGCGACGGCCGCGACGCCTCCGAGGTCTCAGCCGCGCTCGACGCGATCCAACAGGCCGCCGCCACTGACGAGAACCTCGTCCCGCTCATGCTCCACGCCGTCAAGCAGTCGGCCACGCTCGGCGAAATCTCCGACGCCCTGCGCCAGGTCTGGGGCGAGTACCAGGAACGCATCGTCGTCTGACGCAAGCGCTTGGAGTCCAACGTGCCATTCGGACGACGGGCGGTCGGGCGCAAGTCCGCAGGATCTGCCGATGACGGCAGCGGCTGGTCCGACGCGCAGCGGCTCCGCTACTGGTGGCAGGCCGAGCGGACGCAGCTCCTGCAGACCCTCGCGCTCGTGCCCGATGAGTCGGCAGACGACGCCGGCACTGACGGCGCCTGGTCGGCGGTCGGCGTCGCCGCGCACCGCCTCTTCTGGGAAGCCGAAGAGCGCGCCGCCATCGAAGAGCACCTCGGCGGCGCCGTACCGTCGCTGCTCAACTTCCCCACCAAACGCATCGACTCCACCAACGCGGCCGCAGTCTCATCGCTCGGCGACCGACGCCTCACCGCGCTGGTCCGCGCGCTGGAGGACTTGCGCACCCGCACGGCTACGCTGGTGGAGCGCCTGCCCGACGCCGACCTGAACGAACCGGGCAACCCCGCCCGAATCCTGCTCGGCGTCGCGCTCGAGCACGACCGCGAGCATCGGCGTGAGCTCGAAGCCCGCTTCGGCGCCGCCGCATCTGACGACTAGACCACGAGATTCACGCTTGGAACAGGGAGCAACATGGCACTGACCCGCATCCACCACATCGGTATCGCCGTCCACGACGCAGACAAGACCGCCGAAGTCTGGCGCGATACGTTCGGTCTCGAAACCGCGCTCGATACCGAGTTGGAGTCCCAGGGTGTGCGCGGCGTCATCTTCCCCCTCGACAACTGCGAGATCGAGCTGCTCCAACCGACCCGCCACGACACAGGCATCGCCAAGTACCTCGAGAACAACGGCGAGGGCTTTCACCACATCTGCTTCGAGTCGACCGATGTCAGCGCCGACCTGATTGAGGCCAAGGCGTCGGGAATGCAGATGATCGATGAGACGCCGCGCGAAGGTCTGACGGGCATGATCGGCTTCATCCACCCGCGCTCCAATCACGGCGTCCTCATCGAGTACGCACAGCCGCCCGATGACGCCCCGCAGCACCGCGGTCCAACCGCAGGACCGGGACCGCACGCGCTGCATCACATGACGGTCGCCGTCAACGACGTGGCGCCAGTCACAGACGCATGGACCGAGCGCTACGGCCTCGTCGGACGCGAACCCTTCCGCGCCGACCACCTGGGACTCGAGGGCCAGTTCCTCGACATCGGCCCCACCGCAATCGAGCTCGTCCGTCCGCTCGAGGGCAGCGGCGGACCGCTCCCCCGCAAGCTCGAGACCTCCGGCGAGGGCATGTTCATGCTCGCCCTCACCGTCCGCGACGCCGCAGCATCAGTCGAGCATCTACGCGCCCAAGGCTGGACCATCACCGACGCCAACGCCGGAGCCTTCATCTCCCCCAAGCACACCCAAGGAGCCCGCCTCCGCCTCTCCGAGGCCTAGCGCCTGGATTGGATGCAATGAACAGTGCTAGCCTCCATCTCGCAGAGTTCGTGGTAACGGAAGAGGATGACATGAGTCGTCGTTGGAACACGTTCAGAATGGTCGTGGTGGCTGCGCTACTCATCGTGGCGGCGTCTGGAACATTTGTTTGGAACGGGGGGGGGTAAGCCCTCTCCCGGAAGCGCAGGCTGAGGCGACGGAGGAGGCGACCGTCCGAATCTCTGCAAAGAAGTTGGCCAACGGAAGGACGGAGTACGGCCTGCAGGTGCAGTCAGCCGGTGCTTGGAGTGAAGACCGTTTGCAGCCGAGCTCTAGATTCCTTTCGACGAATCTCAGAGAGGGGCGATTGTCGTACAGCCGCCAGATCGAGCTGGACAGCGGGCACGTGGTCGTAATCTCCGCCTCGCTGCAAGCGAGCGGGCAGATCGAGTTCGGCCTGCACGAGGTCGTGGACAGAAAACGCGGTGAGCGGCAGCTGCCGGAACAGCGGCTGTTCCCTCGCACTCCGCCTGTCGGTCAATGGTTGAACAGCTCGCCGTTGGTCCTGGCGGGACCTGTCGGCACAGAGCGGTTCCAGCCGCTGGTCGGTGCGCGCGGATGGCACGCTGGGACAGTCAGCGTTTCATCGATGGCCCACGAACAGGGGGTTGACACCTTTGCAACTAGAGGGAGCGAGCCCATTCCCGGTTCGGTGCTGATGGCCCTAACCCAGGCGTGTAGGAACGGACAGGATCTTTCTCTGGAGCTTCGGATGCGGGCCCAGGTCGAGGTCGTGACTGTCATGAGCGAACAAGAGGAGAACCTAGTTGAGGTCGAACTGAGCATCGACGACGGCGACCCTTTGACGCAATACTGGCAGCTGGAACGTGGAGAACAGCATGGTGGCGAACTGTATCACGTGCTGTCCGTAGACCGTGGCGCCGCCGAACTCCTGGCGCGGCTGCGCGAGGCGTCATCCGTAACCGTGTCCGTGGTCGGTTCGCTCGTTCCGACGCCGACGTTCGACCTGCGCGACATGTTCAACTCGCTGGTGCAGGAGAACATCGACAACTGCGGCGACTACGCCGACCCTGCCTGGCAGCCGCTCACGGAAGCCCACCGCGGTACCACCGAAGCCGGTGTTTTCTACTACATCAGCTACCCGGAGCATCTCGATGGTGGTCGACGTACAGAAGTGAGGGTCGGCCCTAGCGAGGAAACAGGGAATACCGATGCCAACTCTGTTCTCCTCAGGATGGTGTGTGATGGACAACAACGCTGGATACAGCTGGGCGACCTCCCAGAGGCTGAGCAAGGGGAATACACGGCTCGCAGTCGCATCGACGACGGGGAATGGACTGAAACGACTTGGTTGATCCGAGTCCATGATGGCAACTGGGTTTACACCAATCCACCCTTTGACTACGAACAGCTTCGGGGCTGGAAGACCCTGGAAATTGAGCTTCCGCTGAATTCGGTCTACCGCGCCTCGTTCGACCTGGCGGTGCTCTTCGACAACCCGGTGCAGACCAACATCGACAATTGCGGCCTACCTCTGTGGCCCTTGACCTACGTGCCGCTCGTAGATGTGCGAGGCAATTGGGGCGAGCTCAGCTACACCGCGTATCACTGGCGCGACGAAGTGCACACCCGAATCCGAAACACAGTCGCCGTGGATGCCGAGTCCGAGGGAACTCTCAGTCTCGACTACGCCTGCTACAGCGAATTGCGGGTCGATCTACATTCCGTTGAGCTCACCGATGCAGAGTTCCGAGCTGTGACGCTGCAGATCGACGGCAATACACCTGAAACTCAGTCCTGGCGGCAACATACATACAGTTCATCGGACCAAACGGGACTCGCTTGGCTCAAAGCGCCCGACTTAGATCGTCTGATCTCGCAGCTAGTCGGCGCATCGTCTTTGACGGTCACCATCGACGGATCGGGCCTGCCCCCGGTGACGTTTGACCTGACCGGCATGTTCGACACCCCCGTACAGGACAACATCACCATGTGCGGCAGCCACAAGCCGGGCGAGACCCGCAACCGCTAAGAACACTCTGAACAAGTCGTGTTGGCGCGGCTGACTAGGATGAATGGAGGTTGTAGGCAGAGGGAGGGTCTGATGCAGGAGCCGACGTTTGCGAGTCTGAAGTTTGAGCAGAAGAAACGGAGGACCCGTCGCGAGTTGTTCCTTGAGCGCCTCGACGCGTTGTGCCTTGGGCCGCACTGGAGGCGGTGATCGAGCCGCACGATCCCAAGCCGGGACGTGGTCGGCGGCCCTACCCGCTGGCGGTGATGCTGCGCGTGCATGTGGTCCAGGTGTGCGACAACCTGTGCGACCCGGGGATGGAGGATCTGCTCTAAGAGGCCGAGTCGGCGCGTCGCTTCTGTAGGCTGTCGCTGGCGGGCGCGATCCCTGATGAATCGACGATCCTGCACTTCCGCCACCTGCTGGAGCGGTGCCAGCTGGGCGACACCCTGCTGGCCGCGAGCGCCTCAGGGACCCGGAGATGCATCAAACGCGCAAGGGCAACGAGTGGCACTTCGGGATGAAGCGGCACATCGGCGTTGATGCGGCGAGCGGCCTGACCCACAGTCTGAGCACGACGGCGGCCAACGCCGCCGACCTGACCGAGGCGCACCGGCTGCGGCACGGGGGCGAACGCGTGGCCTCCGGCGACGCCGGCTAGCGGGGCGCGGAGCGGCGTCCTGAGTTGGCCGACTCAGGCGTCGAGTGGCGGGTCGCGATGTCTCCCAGCCGGC
>JAJDZG010000020.1 GCA_022824765.1 Dehalococcoidia bacterium
CCGGCCTCCGTCATTCCAGCCTGTCTGGAATCTCGTTTTTCCGTCATTCCTGTCTCCGTCATTCCAGCTTGTCTGGAATCCCGTTTCTCCGTCATTCCAGCTTGTCTGGAATCTCGTTTCTCCGTCGTTCCAGCCTCCGTCATTCCAGCTTGTCTGGAATCTCGTTCCACGCGCGGCACGCTTGCGGGCCTTGCCGAGCATCTGCCCGACTGATATGCCGACGGTATGAAGATTGACATCGCCCCCTGGCAGGTGAGGAGCTTGCGCCCCGACGATGCGGAGGCTCTGGCTCGCTATGCCAACAACCGCGGTGTCTGGCGAAATCTCAATGACGGCTTTCCTCACCCGTACACGATGGGCGACGCACGGGCGTGGATCGCACTCGCGCAGGCGGAGCGACCGGAACAGAACTTCGCGCTGGCATCTCGCAGCGAGCTGATCGGCGGGATCGGGATGAAACTGCGGGACGATGTGTTTCGCCGTTCTGCAGAGATCGGGTACTGGCTCGGCGAGCCGTTCTGGGGCCAGGGGATCGCGACCGCCGCGCTGCGGGCTCTGACCGAGTGGGCCTTCACTGAGTTTGATCTGGTCAGGATCGAGGCGAGGGTGTTTGAGTGGAATCCGGCGTCTTGCCGCGTGTTGGAGAAGGCTGGTTACGTGAGGGAAGCCCGGATGCAGCAGGCCGTGGTCAAGGACGGCCGGCTGATTGATCAGTTTCTCTACGCGACGCTTCGGGAGTGAGAGCCGCCGCTGCCCCGGCCAACGCCTCGATGCCGGCCTCATCCAGCCGATAGAGCAGCCACTCAGACTCGTGCGACATGCCGAGCTGCTCGTAGAACTTCCTCGCGGGATTCCAGTCGAGGACGCTGAGGTCGAGGCGCTTCCAGCCTCTGTCGCGGGCGATCTCGGCGAGCGCGGTCATCAGCGCGAAGCCGGCCCCGCTGCCTCGGGCGTCTGGCGTGACATACAGGTCTTCCAGGTACAACACGGGCGTCCCGGTCCAGGTTGAGTAGTGCGGGAAGAACAACGCCATCCCCACGGCTCGACCGTCCTGCTCTGCGATCAGGGTCTCGAAGCGTCGGTTGTCGCCGAAGCCATCGCGGCGGATGGTGTCGACGGTCGCTCGAACGGTCTCACGCGGCTCGTGTTCAAACTCTGCGAGGCCGACGATGAAGCTGAGGATGGTCTCGGCATCCTGTGGCAGCGCCGCGCGGATGGAAGTGTCGGCCACCACTACTCTCCGGTGAAGACGGGTGCGCGCTTCTCGATGAACGAGGCCTGTGCTTCGCGCACGTCGTGTTCCGAGCGGGTGGCGTGGGAGATGGAGACGATCTCGTTGCGCAGCGCCTCTTCGAGGGTGGCGTTGAGGTTGCGCTGCATCACCCGCTTGGCGGCGCGCGAGGCGAGCGGCGGCCAGAAGGCGATCTCCGCTGCGAGCGCGCGAGCGTGGGAGATCAGCTCGTCGTGGGGCACTCGCTGATTGATCAGGCCGATCTCCAGCGCCTCGTCCGACTCCACGAAGCGGCTGGTCTGGACCAGTTCGACTGCCTTCGGGTAGCCGACGACGCGGGGCAGGAACCAGGTCATGCCGGCGTCCGGGCTCAGTGAGCGCTCGAGGAAGACGACTTTGAAGCGCGCCTTCTCGGATCCGACGCGCAGGTCGCAGGCGAGCGCCAGACTGAAGCCCGCGCCAGCCGCGACGCCGTTGACCGCGGCAATGGTCGGCTTGTCCAGCTGCCCGAATGTCAGCGCCTGGTGTCCGACCCAACCGAACTCGTCCATTCGCGTGTTCTGATCGTCGGGAGCGTGATCACGGGGGCGAGCCGTGAGGTCGGCGCCCGAGCAGAAGCCGCGCCCGGCGCCAGTCACGATCACCACGCGGACATCGTCGTCTGCCTGCAGCTGGTTCGCGGCCTGCACCATTTCGTTGTGCAGGTCACGCGAGAGCGCGTTCAGTTTCTCCGGCCGGTCCAGCGTGATCGTGCCAATCTGGTCGCTGATCTCTACCCGCAGGTGCTGGAAGCTCATGTCGCCGTCCGTTCGTGAAGCTTTGTGAGCAGGGTAACGCGCAGCGCGGCGATCTCTGGAAAGCGAAAGCAGTCCGACGTATGATCGTTGACGATCCCGACGGCCTGCATGAAGGCGTAACAGGTGGTCGGGCCGACGAATCGAAACCCGCGCCGTTTGAGCTCACGCGACATCGCGCGGGAGGCGTCGGTCTGGGACGGAATGTCGACAGGCGGCTCGTTGGACGGATCGGCGTAGGCCCAGACGATCTCGGCCAGCGACATCCCTTGCGCCCGCAGCAACAGGATTGCTTCAGCATTGGTGATGGTCGACGCAATCTTGCCGCGATGTCGGATGATGCCGGTGTCCTGCAGCAGACGCTCAACGTCGCCGTCAGTCAGCGTTGCGACCGCATCGACGTCCCAGTTCCGGAACGCGCGACGGTAGCCGTCGCGGCGCAGCAGGATCGTATGCCAGGACAGTCCGGCTTGGGCTCCTTCCAGGGTGAGCGCCTCGAAGAGCGCGGAGTCGTCCACGGTCGGCAGGCCCCACTCAGCGTCGTGGTAGGCAATCTCTTCAGGGTCATCGCCAGGCCAGCTGCAGCGTGGTGCGGAGCGGCTTGCTGAGTCGTCAGCCCGGGCATCTGGGCGCTGTGTTGTGTCGTCCACCATGAGGGGTAGGCTAGCCCCCATGAGCTTTGTGCTTGGCGTCACTGGATCTATCGCTTCGGGCAAGTCTCTGCTCTGTCGACACCTGGTTGAGGCGCACTCGGCCGTTCACATTGACGCGGACCGCCATGTCCACACGATGTATGAGCCGGGCAAGCCGGCCTTTGATCGGATCGTCGCCCAGTTCGGCGATGGTGTCGTGGGAGCGGACGGTTTGATCGACCGCAAAGCGCTCGGCGACATCGTCTTCGGCAAGCCCGATCTGCTTGCTGCGCTGCGCACCGCCATCGGCGACATCGAGGGTGAGTTCATGCGTCTCCTGCTGGAGCTGAAGGATGACGCGGCGCCGATTGCGGTGTTTGAGGCCGTGCGACTCTTTGAAGGTCCGTACATGGAACGCTGCGACGCGGGCTGGCTCGTGGCGACTGAGGACGAGACCGCGCTGTCGCGTCTGATGGCGCGCAACGACCTGACCCGCGCGGAGGCCGAACAGCGGATGGCGTCGCAGATCGCCTGGACGGAGCGAGCGCCGAAGGCTGACCTCGTTCTGCACAACGACGCCAGCGCCGATGAGTTCCGCACGCAGATCGACGAGGCCATCGCGTCTGCGCTTGGGGCTGCGCTCAGGCGCTAGCTTGCACCGATAGGGAACATTGAGAAGGAGGCGGCCATGGGCGCGCTCGACGGACTTCGCGTGATTGACTTCGGCCAGTACATGGCCGGCCCGCTCGCGGCGATGATGCTGGCCGACAACGGCGCGGACGTGATTCGCGTCGATCCGCCGTCAGGTCCGCACTGGGACACGCCGGGCAATGCTGTGTGGAATCGCGGCAAGCGGCGCATCTCACTCGACCTCAAGGCCGCGGACGGTCGCCGCACCGCGCAGCAGCTGATCGCCTCCGCCGATGTCGTGGTCGAGAACTTCCGTCCCGGCGTCATGGATCGGCTCGGGCTCGGCGCTGAGGAGTCGACCGCGCAGAACGATCGTCTGATCTACCTGTCGATGCCCGGTTACTCGTCGGATGACGAGCGCGCGACGATGCCGGGCTGGGAAGGCGTGGTGTCGGCCGATGTCGGCACCTACAGCGGCTCGCTGATGGCCGACGCGCCGCAACCCGTCTACACGGCGATCCCGATTGCCTCGCCTTATGCGGCATTCACGGGATGCGCGGGCATCGCGATGTCCCTGGTGGCGCGCGAGCGGGACGGCTTTGGCCAGCGGATCGAGGCTTCGCTGCACGATTCGTTGTACCAGGCGATCGGCATTCGAGGCCTGCGCTATCTCGATCGGGAGCCGCGCGGCGGTCCGGTGCCCTGGGTCGGACCGTATGAGTGCGCCGACGGACGCTGGGTCTTCTTTCACGCTGCCTACTCGCACTTCATCCGCCAGTTCTGCCACAGCGCGGGCGTGCCCGGTTGGCTCGACGAGCCGTGGTCGAAGGCATCGGAGATTCAGCAGGACTTCTCGCTCGCGGACACCGCGCGAGCGCACCTGACCAACATCTTCCTGACTCGCACGGCGCAGGAGTGGGAGGACCTGATCAACGACGACGGCAATGGTCCGCCCACGGTCCGCTGCCTCGACTCCGCAGAATGGCTGCAAGAGGCGCATGCACGCGAGGCGGAGATCATCGTCGAGCTGGACGACCCGGAGCTTGGTCCGATGCTCCAGCCGGGCATTCAGGTGCGAATGGCAGAGACACCGGGGGAGATTCGCGGTCCGCGCCGTGCGCTCGACGCCGACCGCGACGACATCCTCACGGAGCTGCGTTCGATCGCGCCCTCCGCCATCCGCGCTCCGGGCGACCGGCTGTCGAAGGCGCTCGACGGCATGTCTGCGCTTGACCTCTGTATCATCCTGGCCGGTCCGACCTGCGGCCGGACGCTGGCTGAGTACGGCGCGGAGGTGGTGAAGATCGATAATCCGTCGCGCGAGAACGGCATTCTGCTGCACGAGGACATCAATCGCGGCAAGCGCTCGGTGCTGCTCGACCTGAAGCGAGACGGCGGTCGCGAGACCTTCATGGAGCTCGCGGCGGACGTTGATGTGGTGGTTCAGAACTACCGGCTCGGCAAGGTCGGCGGCATCGGCGTCGACTATGACGCGGTTCGGCAGGTCAACCCCGACGTGGTCTACGCGTCGCTGAACGCATTCGGCGAGATTGGGCCGTGGTCGAACCGTGCTGGCTGGGAACAGCTGGCGCAATCGGCCAGCGGCATGCTGAATCGCTACGGCGACGCCGAACCGACGCTGCAGCCGTTCGCGATCAATGACTACGGGACCGGCATCAACGGCGCGTTCGCCGTGGGAATGGGGTTGTATCACCGGCTGCGCACGGGCGAGGGTCAGCAGGTCTACACGGCGCTGGCGCGCACGGCCAGCACTCTGCAGTCCAGCTTCCTGCACGACTACGAGGGCAAGCGCTGGGACGAGCCGGCGGGCCAGGACGCGAAGGGCGACGGCCCCTACCACCGCCTCTACGAGGCATCGGACGGTTGGCTGTTCGTCGGTGCCAAGCCGGATCAGGCTGAGCAGATTCCGTCGGAGGTCGAGTTCAAGACGAAGACGGTCCAGGATTGGATTGACCAGCTCGCCGGCCTGGGCATGGGGGCGTCGCGAGTCGGCAACGTCGAGGACGCCATGACCGCCGAGCGAGCGGTCGAGCGGGGCTTCTCCCTGACGCGGGAGCACGAGGGTCGAGGCCGTGTCCGCACGAACGGACCGTCGATCCAACTGAGCCGTACGCCGGTGGAGGCAGGTGATCCTGCGATGGTTCCGGGAGCCGGCGCAGGCGCCGTGCTGGGCGAGAAGGCTGAGCAGCTGAAGTCCGCGGGCATCGTCGTGGCGGCGGATTAGGGAGCAGTGCACATGACCCTCAAACGAGTACCATCGAAAGAGAGGCCAGCGGACAGGAGACCGCCCATGGGGGCTGTACATGTCACCGTGACGATTCGAAATCCGGCGGACCGCAGCCGCGAGTGGAGCGGGCTGTTCCTCGTCGATACCGGCGCGACCGACAGCCTCGTCCCACGCAAACACCTCGAAGCGATTGGATTGGAGCCTGTCGGCGGCAGAATCTACGAACTCGCGGATGGCAGTGAACTGCGACTGGACATCGGCGTCGCGGAGCTTGAGTTCATGGGGGACACGCTGGGCGGCACCGTCATGTTCGGTGATGACGAAGCCGAACCCCTGCTGGGCGTGACCGCGCTGGAGTCGGTCGGCATCGAAGTCGACCCCGTCAGTCAACGCCTCAAGCGTCTGCCTGCTGTGCGGCTCAAAGGCATTCGTCACTAGCGAAGTTTTCGCTCAGACTCCGCTACCCTCTGCTCATCGCTGAATGAGTGGGGGATTGATCATGAACCTGGCCCTGTCGGATGTTCGCATCCTGGATCTGACCCAATACGAGGCGGGCACGTCCTCGACCCAGGCGCTGGGATGGCTGGGCGCGCAGATCGTCAAGGTTGAGCCGCCTGGGCGCGGTGAGCCGGGGCGTCGATTGGGCGGACGCAGCGACGGTCTTGACTCGACCTACTTCCTGACGCTCAACAACAACAAGCGATCCGTCACGATCGACCTCAAGTCGGAACGCGGACGCGAGCTGTTCCTCGAGCTCGTGCCGAAGTTTGACATCGTGGTCGAGAACTTCACGCTTGGCACGATGGAACGGCTGGGACTCGGCTATGAGACGCTGAAGGAGCGTCATCCGCAGCTGATCTACTGCACGGTCAAGGGCTTTGGCGAGACTGGTCCGTGGGCTCCGACGAAGTCGTTCGACATGGTGGCGCAGGCGGCCGGCGGAGCGATGGCGGTGACGGGCACGCAGGATGGCATGCCGCTCAAGCCGGGCGCCACGATCGGCGACACCGGCACCGGGGTGCAGGCGGCAATCGGGATGCTCGCAGCGCTGTGGCAGCGGCAGCGCGACGGGATCGGCCAGAAGGTCGA
Organism: Dehalococcoidia bacterium; assembly: GCA_022824765.1. Lineage (GTDB taxonomy): Bacteria > Chloroflexota > Dehalococcoidia > Bin125 > Bin125 > Bin125. Next base: position 6,625 of record JAJDZG010000020.1, read on the forward strand.
GCTGTCGATGATGGAGGCGGTGACCAACTACACGCGGGTCGCGATGACCCGTCGGGAAGTCTCGGGCGACCCGGCTCCTCCGTACGGAGACGGGCTGACGGCGCCGACCGGACTCTTCCCCTGCAAGCCTGGCGGACGCTCTGATTGGGTCTGGGTCGTCGTCGCCAACGGCCGGATGCGAGCGGCATTGATGGAGACCATCGGACGGCCCGATCTCGGCGCATCGAACGGAGCCGGCGGCATCACCCGCAACGACGGCGATGACGTCCGCGAGGCCATCGCGTCGTGGACGCGTGAGCGCACCAAGTTCGAGGTGATGGACGCGATGCGGGACGCGGGGGTGCCCTCGGGACCGGTGTTGCACTCAGGCGAGATTTTCGAGAATGAGCACCTCCGCGAGCGCGGCATGCTGGTCGACATCGAGCATCCCACGCGAGGGCCGATCACCCTGCTCGGCTGCCCGATCCGGTTGAGCGAGAGCCCGGCGGTGCACCGCCGTGCGCCGCTGCTCGGCGAGCACACGGCCGAAGTCCTCGGGGAAGAGCTGGGGATGTCCACCACTGAAGTTGAGGAGTTGGCGTCCGGAGGCGTGGTCTAGGATCGCCCGACTCGCCTTCTCCGCTAGGACACGGCGATGTCCCAGCGGCGGGCGCACTCCCTGACGACGATCTCCACGTCTTCATCGAGCAGGATCGATTGAGCGGCGAGCGCGGTGGCGTCTGACCGCACGAGCTCGAGGTAGCGGTCTTTCGACCCGTAGCGGGAGACGATTTGGTCCCGCTTGAACCACTGGGTGAGCCCGACGAAGTGGCTGGTCAGGTGCTCTCCGCCAGTCTCTGGATGGCGTGGATTCCAGCCGGTGTGGATTCCCAGCGGTTGGGTGAGATCGGGCAGCCGCCAGCCGGCTGCCTCGTTGCCGTCCGCATCGAGCGCGGAGACGTATCCCTGATAGGTGGCGCCCTCCGAGGCTGGCAGCACGGCGTCGTCGACCGTGCGCACGCGAGACAGCCGCGACGCGTCGGGCACGGTGAGCGTTTCCGACAGCGCGTCGAGCACGTCCTCGCGTGTCGCTGCCGTTCCCGATTCGAGGCTCGGAACGTTGCTCGGCGGCGGGTCGGACTCGCCGCGCAGCCAGTTGTCCAGATTGACCAGCGCTGCGCGCATGAGCGGGGAGTGCTCAATGGCGTTATGGCGATACATGCTGCGGTCGTCGGTGAGGTAGAAGCTGTCGATCGGCTCGGCCTGGCCGGTGCTGTGCTGAGTCCCCGCGAGCAAGTAGTGCCGAGCCTGTGGATGGGACGGCTCGTCTGCGCCCGTGGCGGGATTGATGTCCATCAACGATGCATCGCCGCGCCAGTACTCCCAGCTCGTGTTGGTCGCCACGATCTTGGGTGTCGAACCTTGCTCGTCCGAGCGGCGCAGCAAGCCGTCCTCGATCCCGGTCAGCGGGTCGGTCGCGAGGCAGTCGGCGAACGGATACTCGTGAATCGGACCGGCCAGGAACAGCTGCGATGGCTGGCCGTAGCGTCGGTTGAACTCTCCGCGAATGCCGCCTGCGACATGGATGTGCATGCCGTCGAACGCCATTCGGGTTGGCGCATCCGGGTCGCGATTCAGACCCAGGTAGAGCAGGTGGCGCAGGAACCGTCCGCTCTGGGAGATGCCGAAGCCGATCACGCGGTCGTAGCTTCGCTGCAGGTCTCCGCCGCCGTCGCGCAGGGAGAGCGCCGCATCGCGGAAGGCGAGCAACCCTGTTCCGACGACGGGGCAGCGGTCGGTCGGATAGACGATCTCGTAGATGCGACCGGGCTCGAAGCCGTCGGCGAGCCAGACATCCATCGTTGAGGGCTCCAGGCCGTCGGGTGTGGCTTTGGCGAAGCGCCATTGGTCGGGCGACAGCAGGCGAGGCTCGTCGTCCTCGTAGTCGCGGACGTAGAGCCGTGCCTGGTCGGCGTGCTGGGTCGAAACCGGGTAGCCGGGCTGTCCCAGATGGGCGATCGGCATCGAGGCCGCCGTCTTGCTCGGCCGCAGATCGGTGATCGCGTCGCCAATCAGCGGCTGCCCGTTGTCTGTTGCTTCGGGCGCGTCGAACTGCAGGAGCAGCGGCACGTCGGGCGCGTTCCACTGCCAGGCGACGCTGGCGAGACTGAACCCGCGGCGGAACAGGAAGCCGTCGCCGGGATGATGCGGATCGGTGAGCGAGTTCTCGCGCGGGGCGCGATTCAAGGCACCGGGCAGGGTGCAACGCCCTCGGTTGGGCACTTCCTGGACCAGCGTGCCATTGCCGAGCGATGGGTCGACGGGCCGGATGAGGACCAGCTCACCTGAGAATCGCACACAGCCGTCGTCGCCGCGCGGGGCCAAGTCGAGGTCGGTGATGCGCTGGTGGTCCTCGAGCGCGGGATTGATCGCGTAGTGGAGGCGAGCGCGGATTAGCTCGAAGGGGCCGTGCGGGCCGAAGTCTTTGCCGTCGGCATAGGGTTCGCGTTGGGTGATGTCGATGCGTTCGATTGCCATGGTTTGGGTCCTCCTGGTCGTAGCATCAAATCTAACCCATTCATCTTTCGTCCGAGCGGGGTGCGCCTGGCAACGGTTGCCCTCCTCAGTCCTCAAGGGTACTGGCCGCTAGCCGTATTGAGTCTTGGGCGAAGAGCAGATCCAAATCATCGTGCGCCGAGACTGTGCGAACTGCTAGCCCTTCGGCAACTCTGACGGCGTTGCGATCGTGAGACATTAGACGGCATTGAAGCTTGGCTGCTAACCCCACCAGCAACAGATCTTTGTCTCCCACGCCATCTTTCAGGCCAATCGTATCTCGGACCCTCCTTGCACGCGCATACCAGGGTGATGTCACATCGATATCCTGGACTCTCCTGCACGCAGCGATCAGCGATTCCACGATCTGCTGCTGCTCCACTGTGGCCGACTGCCCAGCAAGTACTTCATCTTCCACTCCTACAGTGATTAGGGCACCAGTCGTCGGCCAGGCCTGCTCGTAAAACTGGTGGTCAATGTCGGGAGGTCGAACAGACAAGTAGCGAAACACGTTCGCATCGATTAGGCAGTCCATGTCTGTCGCAAAGAGGCTCAGTTGGCCTGTCGCATTTGCTGCAGGAACTCCCTAAACTGATCCATTTCATCCTCTGACTCGAAGCAAGCGCGGATCAGGTCCGTCTCTTCCGGGATGCAATCGAAGTCGATCCGATGCTGCGCAGCCAATTGTCGCCACCGTTTTGGAACGGGGTATGCCCCAACTTCAGACTCATCTAACAGCCGTAGGCTACGCGCCACATTGCGAGGCACTCCACGCGAGGCCGCCTTCTGTTCGAAACGAACTTCTATCGGCTTTCCGACTATCGGAGGCAAGCGCCTAATGAGAGCGGATGGAACGTCGCACCTGAAGCTTTCACCTTCGAAGGTCCGCAGCCGAAGCCTTGCCTTCCCGGGCTCGACGTCAACCATGTAAGTGACTCCAAAGAGCACGCCAGAACTGTTCGCTTGCTTCCCTTTGTCAACACGATTTGACAACTGTACCGTAGTGAAGGAGTGGCCTTTCGCACGGCTTTGCTTCGATGTCATTCGCAACTCGTTCCCGAGGCGTCTTGAGTTGTGAAGCACATCTGCGACTGCAGCCCTTCGTTCCTTACTCATGCCCGGAACTGGCGAGGTGGAGGCTAGATCGCTTTGCAGGGTCTCCATAACTTCGTCTGCAGTGACTGAGTTAAGGTCTCCACCCTCTAGTTCGAGTTGTACGCCCGAGCCCAGCTTGGGCGCTGAGAGCTGGATGTGTACACTGCTGTTCGATATCCCGGAAACGAGTATCTTGGCGATGTCTCGCTCTTGATTGCCTATTCGGCCAGCACTGACTGGTCTGTGGAGTAAGTCTGCCGCCACGCATCGCGCTGCCCTAGCGAGGCTGCTGAGCAGCGAGGCCAGAGCGGAGGCGTCGATTCCGTCTTTTGCACCTCCATCCACAACGAATTCGGCCCACGGGCCCTGATCAGACTCCATGATGTTCCTCACTTCATCGCAGTCTCAGTCTACGGGGATCCTCTCTTCTCGACGCCCCCCCCTCTAGCTCAGGCTCCATAGGTTGCTGGCGTTGGCTCCGATGATCTTTTGGGCTTCTTCTGTTGAGTTTGTGGCGTTGAAGACGTCCCAGAGGCTTTGCTGTGTGTAGCCGACGGCGCTTTCTGGATGCGGGTAGTCGCTGCCCCACATCACGTTGTCGGCGCCGATGATGTCGAGTTGCCGCAGACCGTATGGGTCTTCGATGAAGGTCGCGTAGCAGTTCTCGTACCAGTAATGACTGGGCGGGTTGGCGAGCTTGGGGGTCATCTCGCTCTCGAACGAGTTGTAGACCTTGTCGCAGTCGAAGAGCGCGCTGGGCACCCAGGCGATGCCGCCTTCGGTGAAGACCACCTTGAGGCCTGGATTGCGCTCGAAGATGCCGGCGAATGTGAGGAGCGCAAAGAGTCGGCGGAAGGGCTGGAAGGCGACGACGATCGTGGTCGCCAAGCCGCCCTGGCCGCGAGCGTCGAACGTCTCGCCGACATGGAAGCTGAGCGGCAGTCCGGACTCGCCGATTGCCCGCCACATCGGCTCGAGCGCGCGGGCGTTGTAGTACACCTTCGCGTGGGGCGGCGGCAGGGACGGCATTAGGACTCCCTTGAAGCCGAGCGCCTTGACCTTCTGCAGCTCGTCCTCGGTGCGATCGGGGTCCCAATAGTTGAGCAGCGCCAGTCCGTGCAGATGCTCAGGCTCGGACGCGCAGAAGTCGGCGAGCATCTCGTTGTAGGCGTCCATGCAGGCCTGGATGTAGTCGAAGTCCTCGTTTCGGATGACGCCGAGCATGCGCTGGGGGAAGAGCATCTCCTGGTCGACGCCTTCGCGGGTGATTTCCTGCACGCGCACGGACGCATCCCACATGCCGGCGCGACCCTCGATCAGCTCGGATGGCATACCCGGGTTATCGGTCGATTTGCCGTCAATCTCCATGTGGAAGCCGCGCTCGTTGAAGGCACCGCGCGGGGCGCGGTCTCGGTACTTGGCGGGCATTCGGTCGATGAACTCGCCGGTTTCCAGCCAGTGGCTGTCGGCGGAGATGACGGTTGTCCCAGCGGGCAGCGGTCGTGTGGTCTCGGGCAAGGGGCGCTGGTTGGGCCAGGCGATGCCGGGCACGGCGCTGCTGTGGATGGCGTTTGGCACGGTGGTTGCGGAAGTGGCCGAGACGGTCATGGTCATCCTGTCTTTCGGACGGGCGGTGCGGGACGTTTAGAGACAAGATAGTGCTCTCGCGACGGCGATCGCAGCGGTCTGGGGCCGAGGCGCGAGTACCCTGCGGGGCATGGCTGTTTCGATGACGTCCCAGACGCGGGTTGATGGGCGATTGGGTCGTCCGCGGCGTCCCAGACGGCGGCTGTACTACGGCTGGTGGGTGTTGTTCGGGATGGTCGTGGCGATGATCGTGGCGGAGGGGGTGACGTTCGGCTCGTTCGGGGCGTATGTGCTGCCGCTGGAGGAGCACTTTGGCTGGTCGCGGGCGCAGGTGTCGCTGGGGTTTTCGGTGACGGTCGGGATGGTGGGAGCGTCCGCGCCGCTGATTGGCAGGCTGATTGACGCGGTCGGCCCTCGTCGGCTGATGCTGATCGGCGCGCCGCTGTGCTGCGTGTCGTTCGTGCTGCTGGCCTTCATGACGCAGCTGTGGCAGTGGTACGCGTACATGGGGATCAGCGCGATCTCGCTGGGTTGCATTGCCTACATTCCTGCGCAGGCGCTGGCCGTGCGCTGGTTCGACCAGAGCCGGGCCGTGGCGACCAGCCTGATCGGCGCCTCAGTCTGGATGGGTCAGCTGATCATGCTTCCGCTGGTGCAGCTGTTGATCTCCAGGCTCGGCTGGGAGGACGCCTTCATCTACTCGGGCATCCTGATCGTTGGGGCGTACGCGTTTGCGTTCGTGCTTGTCCGAGACCAGCCGCCGCCGGGCGGCGAACGCGGCCACGCCCACCCTGAC
>JAJDZG010000090.1 GCA_022824765.1 Dehalococcoidia bacterium
CGCCCGCCGTCCGCGCTCGCCCCCCCCCCCCCCCCCCCCCCCCCCCCCGCCCCCCGCCCGCCCCGCCCCCCCCCCCCCCCCCCCCCCCCCCACGGCGATGCCAACGCGCGAGATGTTCGGCCGGTACCTGGACGAGTTCGAGGTCGGTGAGGTGATTGAGCATTGGCCGACGCGGACGGTCACCGAGGCGGATGACCTGCTCTTCTGCATGCTGACGATGAACCACCATCCGCTGCACACGAACAAGGAGTTCGCCGAGGACACGCAGTTCGGCAAGCGGATCGTGTCGGGGCCGTTCGTCTACTCGCTGGTCTTTGGGATCACGGTGCCCACGGTGTCTGGCAAGGCGATCGCCAATCTGGCCACGACGGATCTGCGTCACACGGCGCCGGTCTTTCACGGCGACACGATTTCGGTGCAGACCGAGGTGCTCGAGGTGCGTGAGAGCAAGAGTCAGCCCGATCGCGGGATCGTCACCGTGCACACCACCGGCGCCAATCAGGATGGCACTCAGGTCATCTCATTCCACCGCGCGGTGATGATTCCGAAGCGTCCTGACTGATCGCTGCTCAGAGGCCGGAGATGGCCAGGATGCGCCATTGGTCGTCGCGCCGACCGACCAGGGCCAGCGCCTGCTCGCGTTGACCGTTGCGCTGCACGGAGAAGGTCACGTTGGCGCCTGAGTGTCCGCAGTTGACGACGCGGGCGGAGCCCGGCGGCGCGTCCAGCTGATCGTCGCCGACCGTCCGCATGGCTGCCGCCATCTCGGCCGCTGAGTCAATCTGCATGACGACGCCCGGCGGACCGAGGAGGGTGAAGGGATAGGCCAGTGTCGCCGCGTAGCGGTCGACATCGCGGGCATCGAGCCGTTGCAGCGCGGATTCGACTGCGGCGCGCGCCGCCTCAGCCTGCGCGCTGAAGTCGACGGCGTCCTCGTAGCTGTCGGTCTTCAGCTGGGCTTGGAGTCGCCAGCTGCCATCGACGCGGACGGCCGCATAGACAATGCGGTTGGCGGCGATCGCTCGACCGTCGGCGTCGAACCGGGTCCAGCCGCCGGCGATGTGGGCCTTGGCGTCGGAGGCCTGCACGATCGTCGGCGGGGCCGACTCGCTGCGCGCCCAACCGCTGGCGGCCAGCTCGTCCCAGATTGGCGCGGCGGTGTACTCGGCGGCGTTGTGGAAGATGCGAGTGGCCGGTCGCCAATGCACGGTTTCCTGGGGATCAGCGGCCGAAATCCGAGCATGCGGCCAGGCGTTGACGCCGGCCCAGCCGTCAGCATCACGGCGGTTGAAGGTGTCGAGGAAGTCGAAGTAGACGGCTTCGGGGGAGTCGTAGGTGGTCATGGCGTCGGCAGGTTATCATCACCGAACGCAAGTGCTGGCCACAGTCAGCCGGCAAGTGATCGACTCGACCGAGTAGGCTAGGCGCATGAATATCAACTCGGGAGCAGAGCTGGAGCGCGCTGTGGCGCAGGTTGGTGAGGCGCTCGGCCTCGAAGTCGAGCGCCAGGTGGTCATGGGCGATCGAATCTGGGGAACCAGACGACATGTGGACGTGGTCCTTTCCAAGCCGGACACAGAGCGCATGCTCGGAATCGAGTGCAAGTTTCAGCAATCGCGAGGAACAGCAGAAGAGAAAATTCCGCTAACAGTGGAAGACCTAGAAGACTGGCCGATTCGTGGGATTGTCGTGTTGCACGGCGACGGGTTTTCCCGGGATTTCAAGCCTTTCCTGAAGGGGCGCGGGCGCATTGTCGAATTCAAGCGGCTCGCCGAATGGCTGAGGTTCTACTTCCGATTGCCGAGGGAGCGAGCGCAGCAGGCCGAGATGATGCTCAATGGCCACGACTGAGAGGTGCACCGAGCTACACAATCACGGAGAACTCGTCGCGGAGATTGCGCGAATCGCGGACGAGCTTGGCTTGATTACACGCACCAGGGTCCCGATGGGGCGAAAGATTTGGGGCCGCCAGAGAACTGTTGATGTCGTCGTCCGCGATCCCCGTCAAGCCCTTCGAATGGGTATCGCGTGCATGTTCCAAAGGGAACAGGGAACTGCGGAAGAACGCTCTCTCGCGACCCTCGAAGACATGGAGGCGTGGCCAATCCGCGGCTTGCTGGTCTTTGCCGGCGGTGGTTACTCGGATGGCTTCACCGCTTACTTGCGCGCCAGAGGGAGCGCGATCGCGCTGGAAGAGCTGGAGGTCTGGTTGCGGTTCTTCTTCGACCTAGAAGAGGATGGCGCTTGAGGAACGGTCTCGGTTCTGCGACTTGACCCCCTCGCGCATTCCAGCTTGTGAAGACGAGCTCTGCTTGTGCGCGAATGACATGTTCCTCGACACCGCCTCTTTCTGCGGCATCGGCGTTGATCATTCGTGGCGCGGACACTGTTGAGAGCACAAACTCCTTCGACGTGTACAGCCGTTTGATGTCAGGATGTCCAGAGTTGGACAAGACTACCTTCGCTCCGAAGCGGGCAAGTCCGGCGGCGGTGAGGGCGAGGCGGCGTTGCTCGGGTATGCCGAAGTCGGAGGCGGTGTAACTGGTGAAGTTGGACGTTGTGCTGAGCGGGACGTAGGGCGGATCGAAGTAGACGAAGTCTCCCTGACGCGCGCGGCTCGGCGCGGCGCAGAAGTCCGCGACGCGCAGCTCGACGCCTTGCAGCGCCGCGGACGCCGCACGCAGATTTGCTTCGTCGCAGATCGTGGGGTTCGCGTAGCGGCCGTGCGGGACGTTGAAGCGGCCCTGGCTGTTGACGCGATAGAGGCCGTTGAAGCAGGTCTTGTTGAGGAAGATCAGGTTGGCCGCGCCGCCGAGACTGCAGGTGAGGCGCTTGCGGCGGATGTTGTAGTAGTACTCGGCGCGGTCGTCTGCGGCGCGGTACTTGCGTTGGTGGACGCTGAGCGCTCGGATCAGCGCGTCGACGTTGTCTCGAACCTGGGTGTAGGCGTTGATCAGTTCGCGGTTGAGGTCGGAGAGGACGGCTCGCTGGAAGCGACCCTCGGCCTGGAGCGCGAAGAACAGCGCACCACCGCCGAGGAATGGCTCGTAATAGGTGTTGATCTGCGCAGGGGCGAGCTCGAGCAGTTGCGGGAGGAGCGATGTCTTGCCGCCTGCCCACTTCAGGAACGGCCGCGCCCTAGACATCGTTGCGCACCGCCGAGACGCCGGACGTGGCCCAGACGCCGTCGCGTTCGACGACCAGGAAGCACTGCTCGAAGGTGTCGCCGCCGCGCGAGATGTGCTGTTCGATCAAGACGCCGCGCGGTCCGACGGCGACGACGGACGCCTGCTGCTGGACCGGCTGGGCCAGCGATACCCATGGTCCGTAATCGCGTTCGGCGTCGGCTCGGGTTTGCATTACTTCGACACCGCCTGGCCCCAGAATCAGCGCGGACGGATAGTGGAAGCAGTCGAGCCACGACTGGACGTCGCCTGAGGACAGCGTGGACATCGTGCGTTCCAGCACGGCCATCGCTGCCGCGGCGGGCGCGGCTGCCGCCTCGCCGGTGAGCGCGCCCTCGACGCCGAAGGCTGCCTGGATGCCCCAGCCGCCGTCAATCTCGGCGGCGATGTAGAGCAGGCGGTTATGTGAGATGGCTGAGCCGTCGGCGCGGTGGCGCGTCCAGCCGCCGGCGAAGTGCACCTTGTCCGGCGAGTGGTGGACGACGCGAGGTGTGATCGGCTGCGTGTAGGCCCAGCCCTGGCGCAGGACCGGCGTCCAGTTGTCGAGCTGTTCGTACTCGGTTGCGGTGTCGGTGATGGTTGGCTCGCTGCGTCCGGCGGCGACTCGGACATGCGGGTAGCTCATCGCTTCGGCGCGACCGGCGGGAGAACGATCGTTGTAGGTGGTGAAGAAGCGCCAGTAGGCGGCTTCGGCGGTCTGCGCTCGGGCCACGGTAGTCCTCGATTCTCTAGACGGCTGAGACGGCGGCCAGCTTCCATTCACCGTCGCGCTCGACCAGGAGCAGGATTTCGTCGTGTTCGACGCCGTTGACCCGGCGTCGGGCTGCGACGTTGACGCCGCTTGTTCCCGCGTTGACCACGCTGACTGAGCCGGGCACTGCCTCAATCGGCTGCTGGGCCGAGACGGCTAGGAACTGTTCTGCCGATTCGATCCGGTGTACCTCGCCGACGCCGACGATCGTGAGCGGAAAGAGCAGTCGCTGGGCGAACGCCTCGAAGTCGCCGGCGTTGCGCAGCTCGCCGAGCCGCTCGGCGGCGGCGACCGCGGCCTCGCCCGAAGCGTCGGTGCTGAAGCTGTCGACGCCGAAGCGGGCCTGGATGCCCCAGCCCTCCGCCGTCCGGGTCATCACGTAGACGACGCGGTTGGTGAGGATGGCGGTGTCGTCGGCGCGGTAGCGGGTCCAGCCGCCGTCGAGGTGGACTTTGGACTCGGAGGAGTGAACCACGCGGGGCAAGACGCCCTGGGTCCGCACCCAACCGGTCGCCTCAAATCGTTCCCAGCCCAGCTCTGCCGCCCAGCGGGCGTATGCCTGCTGGTCGGGGTAGAGGCCGGCCGTGGTGCGTGGTGTCGGCGAGCCCGAGGCGGCTGAGACGCGGACGTGCGGATAGGACATGGCGCCGGCCCAGAGGTCGGGGCTTTTGGCGTTGAAGCCGTCGAAGAACGCCCAGTAGGCGGCGGTCGGAGTGGGGTGTGCGCCCATGTCTGGAGGTCCTTCGTGTAGCAGCGGACGAGCGCAGGATAGGCCACCTGAGGCGGCACAGGCTTCGCGCTCCGCGACGGGGCGGTCAGACGCGTTGGGGCGATGGGAGGCGCGGCTCGACGCCTACTGAGCCCACTGACCGTAGTCGTCGTGGCCGAGCGCGTTGCCGTCGGGGTCGACGAGCGGGTCGATGGCGGGCAGGCTCTGCAGCCAGGTCCAGATGTCGGCGATGTCCTCGACGGAGACCTCATCAGCGGAGAACTCCTGCATCACGCCTCTGGGCTGGCGGTACTGCGAGATGACGCCCTGAATGTCCAGGCCGGTCTGGGCGATGGTTGGTCCGACGAGTCCCTGGCCGACATCTCCGTGGCAGACCTGGCAGCCGTTGGCCACGTAGAGTTCGGCGCCGCGCAAGGCGTTGCCGCCGGCGCGGACGGCTTCCTCGTCGATGATCTCAATCGGCAGCGGCTCGGCCTCGGCGCAGGTCTCTGGTGGGATCTCGGTCAGCGAGAGCGAGGGGTGGTCCTCTTTGCCGTCTTCGATGCAGAAGAGGCCGGTTTCCCAACCTTCAGCGCCGGCGACTTCGGAAAGCGCCATCGCTTCGACCACGTCGCGGTCGGAGCCTTTGTGGATGGCAAAGCCGACCAAGGCAAGGACGCCTGCGGCGAGCAGGGCAAAGACGATGATGATCCCGAAGGACTGGGGAATCCCGGTGCGGCTGGGCATGAGGCTCTACTTCGACTCCACTGCGTCGTCTGTTCGCACGGCTCCGACGTATCCTACCGCAGCATCGGGTTAGGGTCATACCCGAGCGGCGCTCGTGCATGACGCCGAGATTGCCCAGGCTTTGCGGCTAGCTCTTCGGCGCGGAGGGGCGGGACTTGGCGGCTCCGTAGTCTTCGAATGGACCATCGCGCCAATCGAGCGCGGCTTTCAGGCCCTTCTCTCTGGCGATTCGGCCGAAGTCGCCGGCGGAATCTCGATATGTCGACAAGGCCTGGATATCGGCGCCGACCTGCAGCGCGGTGCGGAAGCCCATCACCTCGTAGGCGCGGTTGAGGCCGCGCTTGGACATCTGGATCATGTCCGGGGCGATGTTGGCGATGCGCTCGCCCATGCGCTCGGTCTCTTCGGCGAGCTGTTCGACGGGGAAGGCGCGGTTCGCCCAACCCAGCTCGACCGCCTCGAGGCCGGTCACGGAGTCGCCGGTGTAGAGCAACTCGCGGGCTTTGCGCATGCCCATGTGCCATGGGTGGTAGAGGATGTCAACGGTGGTCATCGCGCGCACGGGCGGATAGCCGATGATCGCGTCCTCGGCGACGTACATCAGGTCGCACATCGAGGCGAGCTCGGAGCCGCCGGCGAGCGCGTAGCCGTGCACCTGGGCGATGACCGGCTTGGTCAGCTCCCAGATCTGCCAGTAACCGGAGAGCAGATGCTGCGGCCACTGGCCCTGTCCCGGATGGATCGGCCCGACGGTCGGCAGCCCGGAGCGGTAGTCGAGGTAGTCGGACTCGGACAGGTTGGGCACGGGCGTGATGTCGTAGCCGGCGGAGAAGGTGCGTCCGGCGCCGCGGATGATGACGACGTGGACGTCGCTGTCCGCCTCGGCGACCTTGATGGCGTCGAAGAGCTCAGCACGCAGGCGGTGGCTCAGGGCGTTCATTTTCTCGGGACGATTGAGGGTGACGATCGCGAGTCGCCCCTTGTTCTCGTACAGAACGTCTTCGTATTCGGGCATTAGTGGGCTCCAGATTCGTCGGTGGTGATTGCAGCGCAGGCTATCGGATGGTTGGGGAGGAGTGAATCGAGTCCCTCTCTCGCAGGCGGAGCCCCCCTCTAGCTCCCCCCGGAGGGGGGAGGATTAGATCGGGTTCCCCCGGCAGTGGGGGAGGACTAGATTGTTTCCCCCGCAGGCGGAGCAGCCCCCCTCCAGCTCCCCCCGGAGGGGGGAGGATTGAATCGGGTCCCCCGGAAACGGGGGGAGGGGCAGATTGTTGCCGCGCATAGAATGAGTGGGCAGCAAAGG
>JAJDZG010000168.1 GCA_022824765.1 Dehalococcoidia bacterium
GTCTCATATGCCGCGGGGCTGACACAGATGCGATTTCTGCCCTACATCGTGATCTCGATTCTGGCCTCGTCGCCGATCCTGATCCTTGCCGCCGTGCTGGGAGACGCGGTGCTGGAACGCAATCGCGAACTGCTCGTCGCAGCGGGAATTGCGGTGCTGGCCTTCTTCGCCGCGCCGGTCATCTGGGTCTGGTGGCGACGCCGACGCGAACGCTCACGATCGGCGGAACGTTAGCCTGCCGATATGCCGCTGTCCGACGCACCGACCCTGCTCACGCTGATGTGGTCTCCTCTCACGGTGGTCACGGCGGCTCACGACGGGCAGCGCGGCGGGCAGATCGCCGTCGGTGCATTCGCAGCATCCATCGTCCCCAGCCAACCCCGCGTGCTGGTCCAGATTCAGAAGCGCAATCACACCAACTCCCTGATCGAGGCCTCCGGCCGATTGGCCGTCCATGTGATCGCCCGCGATCAATGGACCTGGGTCCGCCACTGGGGATTTCGCTCACAGACGGAAGTGGACAAGTTCGAGGCAGTCGATTGGTTCGAACACGACAGCGGCCTGCCGATCCTCGATGGCGTCGTCGGTTGGATGGCGTGCAACGTGGTCAACGTGATGGACGGCGGAGACATGGCGATCTGGCTGGCCGACGTGACCGACGCCGCGCGCAACAGCCGCGCCCAGCCTCTGCGCTGGCACGAAGTGCAACAGATGCTGCCGCCCGAATGGGCAGACGAGTATGGACAGAAGCTCGGCCACGACGTCCCTGATTCAGGGCGTCGAATGCAGGAGTTGTCGGCGATCCCGCCCTGGCGGGTTGAGCAGGGCTAGCGGCCCTTCCAGTTGGGAGTGCGCTTTTCGGCGAAGGCTCGGGGACCTTCGATCAGGTCTTCCGACTGACTCATCAGACGCTGCTGGTGGAAAGTATGCGTCAACGCGGCTGGCAGCGGCAGATCGAGACCCTTGTAGGCCGATTCCTTCGACGCACGCACGGAGATCGGCGCGCACTGCAGGATTTCGTCGGCCCAGCGACGCGCGGCAGTCATCAATTCGTCAGCCGGCACTACTTCGTTGACCAGTCCCCACTGATGCGCGACGGCGGCCGGCAGATGATTGCCGGTGAGCATGTAGCCCATCGCGATCTTGAGGGGAATGTGGCGCGGCAGACGGTGCACGCCGCCGGCGCCGGCCATCAGGCCGACTCGCGGTTCTGGCAGTCCGAGCCGAGCGTGCTCGGCTGCGACAATGATGTCGCAGGCCATCGCCATCTCGCAGCCGCCACCCAGAGCAAACCCGTTGACCGCAGCGATCATCGGCTTCGCGCACTCCCAGTCTGCCGTGATCCCGCCGAATCCGCCGCGCACGGGCGCGAACGTCGGACGCTCATTGGCAGGCACGCGCGACATCTCGGCCGTGTACTTCAAGTCATTACCGGCCGAGAACGCGCGGTCGCCGGCGCCGGTCAAGATGCCGACCCAAGCCGAATCGTCGTTTGCGAACGTGTTCCACGCGTCGGCCAATTCCTCCGTCGTGGGCGGATGAATCGAGTTCATCCGCTCGGGTCGGTTGATCGTGATCGTGACGATGTTGCCGTCTTGCTCGTAGTTGATGAACTCGTAGTCAGCCATGATCGATCCAATCGTGTGTGTGGAGGCTTGGCTAGTGCTGGACGCAGGTGCCGCCGTCGACATTGTAGGACTGGCCGGTGATCCACTCGCCCTGCTCCGAGCAGAGGAAGGCGGTGATGTACGCGATGTCCTCCCCCTCGCCCGCGCGGCCGAGCGGGATGCGCGTATCAATCGCCCGCTGCCAGAACTCGCCGCGACCCATGTCGTCCATCCGCGACGTGTCGATGATGCCCGGGCAGATCGCGTTGACGCGCACGCCGTGCTGGCCAACCTCCTGCGCCATCGATGCGGTCATCGCCTGCAACCCGGCCTTCGAGGCCGCGTAGGCGGCGGTGTTCGGACCGAGCATCTTGCCGGCGATTGAGGAGATGTTGATGATCGCGCCGCCCTCGCCCTGCTCGATCAGCCGCTTGCCAAAGACCTGGCTCATGTAGAAGGCACCATTGAGATTGACATCGAGCACCACCCGCCAGAGATCAGGGTCAATCTCCACGACCGGCACGCGGTCGGAGCCGCGAGCGGCGCCCGCGTTGTTGACGACGTAGTCGACGCGGCCAAACTCGGCCAACGTATCGCTCAGCAGCTGCTCAACGGCGCCGTAGTCGGACACATCAGAGACCAGCGCGAGCGCTCGCCGACCCTCGGCGCGGACCTCGTCCGCGACCGACTCGATATCGCGCCAGCCGACGGCCTTCTCATCGTCCGGATAGTCCTCGGGCGCGCGACCGGTGCCGGTCAGCACGATGTCGCAGCCTTGCCGCGCCAGTTCAACCGCGATCGGCCGTCCGATGCTGCGCATCCGACCGGCGCCAGTGACCAACGCGACCTTGCCGTCCAACCCGCTCAACTGCATGACTGCTCCTCTCGAGCATTGGGATTACCCGCAGCGAGGCTAGCAGCCGCGATCAGCTCTCCCTGTCGGCTGCCGCATCGCCGCCCGCCTCATCGTCCTCGCCCACGTCGCCGTCGTCGTCGTCCTGATAGAACTCTTCCGACTCGGCGAGCTGCTTGATGTCACCGAGGATCTGTTCCAGATGCGGCCCGTTGCCAGCGCCGCGGAACAGCCTCAGCAGCGGCCCCATCGCGCCCGAAAACTCCAGCTCGGCCTGCGTCCACGTGCCGCCCTGCTCGTACGGCTCGAAGCGGAAGTCGTAACGCGCCCCAGTCAGCAGCGTCGACCAGCCTATCGCGTAATGGGAAGGCGATTCATTGATCAGCTCGCGGAAGGCACCCTCAGTAATCGCCCGCTCAAGGACTTCCAAGGCCGCCTCAAAGGCGTCAATCGGCTCGGCGTCAATGTCAATCTCGCGAACAGTCATTCGTCGTCCCCACGAATGACCTGTCCAAGAGTTCGGCCATCCTTCGTCTTCCACTGCTTGTAAGGGTCAGGCGACGTGGCTAGCCCTGCCGAGGTCGGAAACGATGGCGTGGTATGCCGAATCTCTCTGGTGACCTTGAAGACCTTACCGTCACCAGCAAGGACCCCATCGTCGATCAGGGCCTGCCGGCGCGCACGATCAGCCCGGAACTCTGGTCTGTTCAGCCATGCAGACACCGGCGTATTGTGCGCCTCTGAACCTGCCAACAAAACGAACTCGCCGTCGTCCACTCTTGCCTGCGCATTGATTCCCCTGGCGCTCAGGTAAAACATCTCATCTTGCTCGACATCAGACTTACTCGTGGCTTGGACTGGCCGCAATGCCGTCATGCCGAGTACCTCGATGCAGGTAAGTAAATCCTCCAGGAATCGATGGGCGTCGGCTTGATCTGCCTCCGAGATCGGCGGTGACGACGGTGTGTTGGCGTTCTCCAGGATTGAACGCCCACTCTCACGAGCAATCCGAATCAGTTTGGAGCTCTCGGCAATCTTCAGACCCCGTGGATCCCCATCCGGGAAGTAGAGCCGCACCGAGAATCCGCGAGTCGGCATACCATGATCTCCTGTGACACAGACTAAGCCCAGCTCCGACGTGCTCGACTCCATCCCCGACCTCTCTCCTGACGATGAGGCCGCTTATGTGGCGGGGCTTGCGGTTCGCGCCGATGCCGCGGCCCGCTCTGATGGTTGGATTGACCGCACCGTCGATGTGGCGCTCAACACCAACCACGGCTTCCCGCGCGGCGAGGCTCGCATTGCGCTGCAGCTTGGGCCTGCGCCTCAGGTCGTGTCCGCCCTGCTGCCCGCCTTGCTGTCCCCCAACAAACGCATGCGACGACGCTCCATGACGCTGTTGCCGCGGCTCGATCCCGATGAGGTCTGCCGCCAGCTGGATCCTGTCCTGGAGACGGGCGAGCGCAAGGCACGCCGCGCGGCCTGCGTCGCGTTGGCAGCAATCGGCGAGCCGGCGGCGCCCCTGTTGGAACGTCTATCGCGCGATCCCGACAGCACGATCCGCGCTCGCGCCCAGCGAGCGCTCGATGCCATCGCTGCACGTCCGCCCGACGACGCCGACCGTTCACTCTCCTCCGTCCGACCGTTCGGGCTGCCCCATCGCGAGGCGCCGCCTCCGCGACCGCCGTCCTTCGCCGTCGCCGCCTTCAACTTTTCCTATGGCGTCAACCTCGGCACACTGATCCGCAGCGCCGAAGCGGCCGGCGCCGAAGCCGTCTGGATCATCGGTCGCGACTTCTACTATCGACCGTCGACCAAAGGCACCGACTGGTGGCTGCCCGTCGAGACGATCGAGTCCCCGGCGGACTGCCTGGAACGGGCGCAATGCGAGGGCTTCGAGATCGTCGCGCTCCAACAGGGCCCGTCTGCGCAGCCGGTCTGGGAGGCCAACTGGCCGCAGCGTCCGCTAATTGTCGCGGGCAACGAGGGCGATGGACTGCCGCAACCATTCATCGATGCAGCCACTCTGCAGCTCGAACTACCGTTGGACGGCCGCATCGACAGCCTCAACGTCGCCGTCGCCACGTCGGTCGCGATGTTCGCCTTCCGCGGCTGGCAAGATCGACAGGCGCGGCAAACGTGACGCGCAGATTCAGCCGACGCCGCCTGCTACGCGCCGGTGCGGTGCTCGCGGTCAGCGTGACACTTGGTCCACCGCTGACACTCTTGCCGGCGCCAACGATCGCTCGGGAAACCGACGCCATCTCGCTCGTCGCCGGCTGGAACTCGGCGAGCTGGTGCGGTCCCGACATGCCGATCGGCGACGCGACGGCGAGCCTGCCCTTGCGCATCGCGCACTCATGGGACATTGCCAACCGATCGTGGCAATCGTTTGGCCCCGGCACACCGATCGACACCATCGGTACGCTGCGCCACGGTCAGCCGCTCTGGATGGAGCTGACGTCTGACGCTGAGTGGCGGCAGGATCGAGCTTCAGGACCGCAGCCCGAACCGTCGGAGCTGCCCGCGGGCTGGTCGTACGTCGGATGGTCCGGACTGCACGAGCCGGTCTGGACGGCGCTGGGCGAGGATCCTTGGGGCGCCGTCGCGGAGGCGCAGCGCTGGAACTCGGAGTACCAGCAATGGATCTCCTACGTTCCAGGCGAGTCTGCTCAGCAGCTGTTTGCCGTGCTGCATCCCGGCGACGCCATCTGGTTGCGGATGCGCGTCGAGGGCGCGCGCTGGAATCCCGCAGACGGGCTTGCGCCGGCCGACCGCGCCGCGCGACTCGTACCCGGCGAGATCACCTACTACCACCCGTCGCTGGCCGGCGGACCGATGTTCTGCCCGCCGCACCGCGCCTACGACCCGCAGGATGTGACGGTCGGCGCAGCCGTAACCTGGCCCTGCGGCACGAGACTGCGCATCTGGCGCGATGATCGTTACGTCGATGTCATCGTGCAGGACACCGGGCTGCTTGGTCACAATCATGTCGACCTCTCAGAGGCGGCCTTCCAGCAGCTGGCAATCTTGACGGAAGGTCGCGTACCCGTGCTGATCGAAGTACTCGCCGGCCCCGAGTGAACGGCGATCGAGGCATATCCTGAGCGGGAGGACTGATCATGCTCAACCGCCCCCTTCTCGTAACCAGTTTGATTGCCGCAGCCTTCGGTGCGCTGGTCACCTGCACCGTCTTCCTCTTGGTCATCAACGCCGACACAACGAGCGCGCCGCTCGACACTGACGCCTCGGGCAACATCGCCGCGAATCCGACAGAGATGGCCGCGAGCGTTGAGCCAGCTGCGCCTCAGGAGATTGAGCCGATCGAGGACGCTGACTTTGTCCGCGCCGCGGTCGACTGGTCAGAGGTGTATGCCGCGGCGGCGCCTTCGCTCGTGGCAATCGCCACCAACGAGGGCAGTGGATCAGGCTTCTTCGTATCGGAAGATGGCCACGTGATCACCAACCTCCACGTCGTCGAAGGAGGAACCAACATTCAAGTGTTCCTCATCGACGGCCAGTCCTTCGAGGCCGAGCTGATTGCGAGGGATAGCGGCAACGACCTTGCGCTTCTGCAGATCGACGCCGACGATCTCGACATCGTGCTTCCCACCTACGAACGCTCTGACAGCCTCCGTGTGGGCGATCCGGTCGGCGCGCTCGGCGCACCTTTCGGCCTGCCGAACACACTGACCGTGGGGATCGTGTCGGCGCTCGGACGGACGCGACGATCGGGCAACGGCACCCATGAGCCGCTGCGCGGAACGATCCAGACAGACGCAGCGCTCAACCCTGGCAACTCCGGCGGCATGTTGGTCGATGCGCGTGGCCGCGTGATCGGCATACCCACGCAGATCGAAAGCCCCGAACGCGTCTCGTCCGGCGTGGGATTCGCGGTCACCTCAGACACGCTCTTGCGGGTGTTGCCCACGATGATCAGCGGCAAGGACGTTGAGCGGACCTTCCTCGGCGTGCAACTCTCGACCGCGGACGGCGAACTCGCCGTAAACGGCGTGGCCTGTGGCTCATCCGCCGATGCCGTGGGCATCCGCGACGATGACGTGATTACCGAGATCAACGAGCAGGAGCTCGGCGGCTTCGATGACCTCCATGCAGCCCTGAGCGCCATCCAACCGGGCGACGACTACACGGTCACCGTCGAGCGCAACAACCTGACGGTCACGCTCGACCTCACGGCCCGCGCTTGGCCAGAGACTCTGCCCTTCTACGACTGCGGTCAGCGATGATGCTCAGCGATCATCGAGCGTCCGTACCCATTCCTCTGCCGACACGTCGGCGTACAAGCGGCGCCGCCACAACCACCAGCGCACGCGCGGCATCGAAATGGCGATCAGCGCCGCCGCGAACAGGCACACGCTCAGTGTCACCAGCCCGAATCGCGGACCGATTGAGTCAGCCAATGATCCGGCCAGGAGCGCGCCGATCAGACTGGTCCCGATAACCAGGTTCATCAGCGTCAGCGCCTGACCGCGCAGCTGCTCGGGCGCGTGCGCGAGCAGCGCGAGGTTGGCCACCGAGATCATGTTGTTGACGCAGGCGCTGCCGAAAAACACGCAAACGGCGACGACGGCAACGTGCGGCGCCTGCGAGAGCACCGCCAGCACGATGCCGCCCAGCACGATGATCCCGATCATCAACGCGTTCGCCGAGCGAATCTCGTTCGTCGACGCCAACGCGACAGCGCCCAGCGTCGCGCCCACGCCGCCGATCGCGGTGATGTAACCCACCCACGAGCGGTGCTCGCCCAGTTCGTTGATCACAATCAGCGGCACCATCACGCTTTCGTAGGGTTGGAGGAAGATCAGCATCACGATGCCGATCGCCAGGACGAACAGCGGCCAGCGTGTGTCGACCGCCCACCGCAGCCCTGCGGTGAGCTGACCCAGTGCCGACCGTCCGTCGTGCCGCGCGTGATCGTATGGCTCCTCGCGCGCTTGGATCGTCGAGACGAGCAGGGCGGCGAGCACGCTGAGTACGGTCATCAAACCGAAAATCCAGGTGAAGTCGGCGAACTGCAGCAGCAGTCCCGCCGTCAGCGCGCCGCCAATCCGCATCGACGTCTGACCGGTCTGCGATAGCGCCGTGGACGATCTCAGGTGGCGCCGCTCAACAATCACCGGCAACATTGCGCGGCGGGCGGGGTTGAAGAAGGCGACGCTGAGGCCCGCAAGCGCCGCTAGCGCGATCACATGCCATCCCTCGGCCTGATCGAGCAGGAGCAGAACGAACAGCGTCGCGGACGACGCGATGTTGGCGGCGAACGAACCGACCAGCGACCAGCGATACGGATATCGGTCGATGACCAGTCCGGCGATCGGCGCCAGGATCAGATTCGGCCCCAGCCACGCCGCCAATACCGCGCCGAGCAGGAATGCAGAGCCGGTCAACTCGACGATCAGCACGGGTCGCGCGACCATCTCCAGCCACAGCGCGGCCGATCGCACGAACGTCGCAGACCAGAGGACGCGAAAGTCCCGATAGCCGAACGCTGCGAATGTCTCCGGATTCAAGATTCCGAAGAGGCGAGCCTGCGCAGCCGCCTCTTCGCGGTCCGAGGAGTCTGAACTCATGTGGCTCCGCCTCGGTAGGTCTGCCGTTGACGCGATCAGTCTACGAATCGCTCGAGGACACTCGGCTCGCGAGCGGCGTCGCGAACATCAGGGCAGCGGCCGCGACGAGACAGAGCCCCATCGTCAACAAGCCGGCGCGCGGTCCGAGCAGGTCAGCGAGGCCCCCGGTGACCAACGCACCGACCATGATCATGCCTCGCGCGATGTTCATCAGGCTGAGCGCTCGACCGGCCATGTCCTCGCTGGTCTGGGCGAGCAGGGTGAGGTTGGCGAGCGACATGACATTGGTCGAGCAGGCAGCGGCGACGAAGACGCAGGCGGCCACAACGGCCAGATTCGGCGCACCCGACAGCACCGCCAACCCGACGCCGGCAGCGATCAACAGAGCGGCCATGAGGCGTCCTGGAGTTGGGATCGTGCGCAACCCCGCAAGTGCCAGCGAACCAGCCGCGGCGCCCGCTCCGCCGATCGCGATCAGATATCCGACCCACGAACTCTGTTCTCCGAGGACGTCAATCACCATCAGCGGAATGAACACGCCCTGGTATGGCACGAGGAAGATGAACATCACGATCGAAATGGCGAGGACCGCGAGCGGCCAGCGCGTCTCGAAGGCCCAACGCACGCCGGCGAGCGTCTGACGCCCCAGCGATCCCGTTCGTCCTCTGGCGCTGGCGGCCGCCTCGCCTCGCGTCTTGATCAACGCCGTGCAGATGACGGCTCCGACATAGATGCCGGTCATCGCACCATAGATCCACGTAAAGTCGGCAAACTCCAGCAGCAGGCCGGCCAGAAGCGCGCCACCAATCCGCATTACCGTGTTGGCCGTTTGGGAGAGCGCCACAGCGGATCGGAGCGCCGATTGCGGCACCATCGAGGGCAGGATCGCCTGCCTCGCGGGTTGGAAGAAGGCGATGTTCAGGCCAGAGGCCGCAGCCAGGGCAATGACTTGCCACGCTTCGACCACGTCGAGGATGAGCAAGACGAACAGCGCGCCCGATGCGGCCACGTTGCCCGCCTGCGACAACACCAACACGGCCTGTCGCGGGTAGCGGTCCACGATCGCGCCGGCGAACAAGCCCAGCAGTAGATTCGGCGCCATTCGTGCCGCAAGGACCGCCCCGAGCAGCAGAGCGGATCCCGTCAGCTCGGCGATCAGCACCGGCCGCGCGACCTGGTCCAACCAGAGCGCGCCGGAACGCAGAAAGATCGCGAGCCAGAGGACTCGGAAGTCGCGCGACGCGAACGGCGCGAACATGCCCGATTCGCGCCGCCTGAGCAGAGCAGGCTGTCGACGCTCGGCGTCATGCGCCGCGGACGGCCGATCAGACTCGTCGGAAATGGAGGGCTACTCCTTGTCGGCGTACGGCGCCCGACCTTGCATCACGTTCAGCAGCCCCTGTCGGCTGAAGTCGGCCGACTTGGCGTAGTTGATGATCACCCGCTCGCGATCCTCGACCGCCTGCGCGGCCGCCGCCACGTCCGGCGCGATGTCATGCGGAATCTCACAGACGCCGTGCTTGTCGGCGTGCAGCAGATCGCCCGGATGAACCGTGACGCCGCCGACGGTCACCGGCTGGCCGATCTCCACAATGTGCACGTATGCATGCGAGACCAGGATCTCTTTGGACATGAACTGGAATCCGAGCTCCTCGACTTCGTCGAGGTCTCGAACGCCGCCGTCGGTGACGAGCCCGATTGCGCCGAGCGCCTTGTGGATGTTGCCATTGACCTCACCCCAGAACGAGCCAATCGGCGGCTGGTCCAGATCCTGGATCACGATGATCCGCGGCTCGGGAATCGACGCAATGTGCGCCCACCAGTCGGGCGCGGCCTTGGTCTGCGGGTCGTCGCCGGGCGGAATGGAGGCGCGAATCTTACAGGTCGCCGCATAGCCGACGATGGGCTCCATGTCAGGGAACCGGCAGACGATATCGGGTGTCATGAAGCCCGTCGCGCGGCTGCGGACATCGAACGTCTCAATCGCGTTCG
The DNA here is from genome assembly GCA_022824765.1 of Dehalococcoidia bacterium. Classification (GTDB taxonomy): domain Bacteria; phylum Chloroflexota; class Dehalococcoidia; order Bin125; family Bin125; genus Bin125. The sequence continues at coordinate 10,044 of JAJDZG010000168.1, forward strand.
CGATGGCCGGCGACGGCCAGGCCCGCAACTCCGCCAGTTGTTGGTCGCTCAGAGTTCCGCTCATCTTGCCTCCCTTGTCCGCGCAGCTAGTCCGCGTCGTCTAATGGATCATTGCGACAGCGCATACTCGCGCGCCAGCGCCTCCTCGTCGAGGATCGTCACGCGTTGGCGATTGACGTCCACGATGTTGTCGCGACGCCAGGTTTGCAGCTGCTTGTTCACGGCCACGCGCGAGGCCCCGATCATGTTCGCCAGCTCCTGTTGCGACACGCGCAGGCCGATGTCCGTCCCCTCATCGGTCTGGACGCCGTGCTCTTCCGCGATGGTCAGCAGCCGCCGCGCCAGGCGTCCCGGCACATCCAGCAAGTAGGCGTCCTGGATCGATTGATTCGTCGCTCGAAGCCGCTTGACCAGTACATCAATGATCGCTCGCTGCGCGTCGGGATGGCGACTGAGGACCGAGAGGAAGTCGCGACGGCTCAGGCTGACCATCTCGGTGTTTTCGATGGTCGTGGCCGACGCAGAGCGCGGCACGCTGTCGAGCAACGACATCTCGCCCAGCAGGTCGTACCGGCGCAACACGGCCAGCACGACCTCGCGACCGTCCAGGGCCGGGATGAACACTTTGACGGCACCCGACAGGATGATGTACAGCGACGCGCCTTCATCGCCCTCGTGGAAGATGTCGGTGTTCGCGCGGTACTCGACCGGCCGCAGTTTGGTGGCCAGTTCCTTCAGCATCACTGGGGGCATGCCGCGGAACAGAGTCACGTTCAACAGCAGGTCGGCGCCCCGCGCGCCATCGGACGGAGATGGTCGTCTGGTTGTCATTACACACTCCAGTGGCAGTCTAAGCGCTATCGCCAAGACCGCAACGTCGGCGGGCGGACCTCGTCCGGCCGCGGCTGCGCACAACGCGATGATAGAACTCGTGTGCGACACGATGCAACCGCGTAGCCTGAAGCCAACATTGGAGGTGTCGAATGCCTGAGACGATCATCGTCGAACAAGTCGGCCGCGTCGCGCAGATCACGCTCAATCGACCCGAGAAACTCAACGCCATCTCCCGCCAGCTGCAGCGGGAACTGATCGACGCCCTGGTCGATGCTGAGCGCAACGATTCCGTCCACATCGCCGTGATCACCGGCGCGGGGCGAGCCTTCAGCGCGGGCTATGACTTGACCGGCGGCTCGGGCGTCGCGGCCGAGCAGGCCTCGGCCATCTCGCGCGACCGCGATGGCCTGGAGGAGCTGAACCGCAACTGGCTGCGCATCTGGGACCTGCGCCTGCCGGTGGTCGCGAAGGTGCACGGACACTGCCTCGCCGGCGGCACGCAGCTGGCGACGATCTGCGATGTCGCTTTTGCCGCGGAGGACGCCCGCGTCGGTGCGCCGCAGTTGCCGTTGGGCGCGGGATTCGTGGCGTCGTTCTGGGCCTGGCAGGTCGGCGCGCGGCGCGCGAAGGAGTTCTTCTTCCCCGTCGGCAGCATGATCTCGGGCCGCGAGGCGGCTGAGATTGGACTCTTCAACCGCGCGCTGCCGGCCGATCAGCTCGACCAGTTTGTTGACGATTATGTAAAACTCGCTGCCAAGACTCCCAAGGAAATCCTCGTCCTGCAAAAGAAAGCGATCAACCGCACTCAAGAAGTCCAGGGTTTCCGCGAAGCGCTGATGGGCGGCGTCGAGATTGACGCGATCGCCCACTTCACTGCACCCGTGCTCGAGATGAACCGTTCGCTGAAGGAGCGCGGGTTGCGAGCGACGCTCGATGACTTCCACAGCCAGTAACGAGACGCCAAGCTCGTTGGCAGAGGCCCAGCTGCCGATCGATCACGCCGCTCGGCTCTTGGCCGTCGCCGACGGACTGTGCAGCATCGGCGACCTGCGCACCGCTGAGCGCGGTGGGCAGTTCTCGATCTTCAACTTCCTCATCCGCTGCACGCTGGACGACGAGTACCCCTCGCCCGATGATCGGCCGACGCATGCGCTGCTGATGCAAGCGGGCATCGTTCGACGGCACGGCTGGTACGCACACTTCTGGCTGCCTGATCCCGAGCGCCCGCTCAGGCTGGCAGTGCCGGCCCCGATCAGCAAGTCGTGGCGCTGGCATGACGATGTGGAGGAGATCAGCAAGCGCCTGGACGGTTCCGACGCATGGACTCAGGCCGTGGGCGCGAGCGTTGACGCTCACGTGCAGCGGTTTGCGTCGGCGCTGGAGGCAGCGGAGATCGTCAGAGTAGCGACGGCGTAGCGGGGAACTCGGAGGCCGGCGGGGTATCGGCCGGACGGTCGGCGATCACGCCTTCGGCGGCCAACGCATCCTGTTCAGCGCGCGACAGACCCAGCAGACCGCCCAGGATTTCCTCGTTGTGCGCTCCGAAATCCGGCGCGGGCGCGACGACGCACGGCCCGGCGCCGTCGGCGCGCCACAGCCAACCGTGGACTTGCCAGATGCCCACTTCAGGGTGTCGCAGCGGTTCGTAGAAGCCGCGCGCCTTCAAATGCGGCTCGTGCATCATCTCGAGCATCTTCCAGACAGGCGACGACGGCACACGCTCGGCATGCAAGGCGGCGAAGATGTCCGTCTTCGAGTGCCCGCTCGTCCAGCTGCTGACGCGCTCGTCGAGTTCCGCGCGATGTTCCCAGCGGAGGATTTGATCCGAGAACGCATCGCGCTCCGCCCAATCGGGCGACCCCATCGCCCGTTTGAGCCCCGCCCACTCGGCGTCCGATCCGACGCAGATGGCGATCCACTCGTCGCCGTCATAGTCGCCGTCATCAGCGCCGGCGCAGCGGTAAACATTGTGCGGCGCCATCCAGTCGTGACCGGTGCCCATGTGTTCGGGCAGACGGCGGTTCATTGACCAGTCCATGTAAAACTCGCCCAATAAGGTCGACATCACCTCTCGCTGGGCGAGATCGATGTACTGCCCTTGCCCGGTCCGCTGGCGCTGAATCAACGCCGTCGAGACTGCGGCCGAAGCGGCGATACCGGCGATCGGGTCGCCGTAAGAGATCCCGCTCTTGTACGGCACACCGTCATCGCCGTAGCCGCTCGTTGACGTCATCCCGCTCATCATCTCGATGATCGGTCCGTAGCCGACTGCATCCTTCTCCGGCCCAGTCTTGCCAAAGCCGGCCATGCCGACCACGATGATGTCCTCGCGCTGCTCGCGCAGCCACTCGTAGCTCAGACCCAGGTTGTCCATCACGTCGGTGCGGTAGTTCTCGATCACCACATCGCAATGCGGCAGCAGCTGCGCGAAGACGGACCGTCCCGAGTCCGACGCGAGGTCGAGCGAGAGCGACTTCTTGTTGCGGCTGTACTCGTGGAAGTAGAAGTTGGTGTTCCACCAGCGCTCGCCGGGCGCGACGGGCGGCGGGATCAGCGTACGGATGTTATCCCAAGCGCGCGGTGACTCGATCTTGATCACGTCCGCGCCCAGATCAGCGAGGATCTTGGCGGCGTACGGACCAGCCCAGATCATCGTCAGGTCGGCGACGCGCACGCCGCTCAGCGGACGGCCGGGGTCGAAGGTCATATCGCGTCCAGTTCTCGCAGACGCACGAGGTCTTCGCGCTCGTAGCCGAGCTCGCCGTGAATGACGTCCACGTTGTGCTGGCCCAGCTTCGGCGCGGCGCCCATCTTCCAGTCGTGCGCGCTGCTCAGCCAGAGCCGACCTGGATAGACCAGGTTGCCCGCTGCCGCGTCGTCGCGATCGGCGAGGAAATCGCGGCTGCGCAGATGCTCCGAGTTGGCCAGGTCCTCGAACGTGGCGACGAAGCCGAAGGGCACACGGTTCGCAATACCGAGTTCGAGCAGATCATCGCGGCTCTGCCCGATGAACCAGCCGTAGAGGATCGCCATCAGCTCGTCGTTGTTCAACAGGCGCTGGCCGGCGTCTGCGAATCGATCTTCCTGCAGTTCTGGCAAGCCCACGGCTTGCGCGAAGGGCGGGTAGTTGCGCGGCAGCAGGCAGACACCGCCGTAGCCGTCCGCCAGCTCGTAGAGTCCCCAGGTGGCGTGCAGATTGTTGCCCGATCGCTGCGATTCGATACCCAGCTGCGACGCCCGCGTGTGGTACGCCTCGGCCATACCCGCGTATGTCTCCTGGACCGAGAGGTCGATGTACGACCCCTGACCGTGCATGACCGCCCCGAAGTATGCGCTCGACACGGCGGAAAAGGCGTTCAAGCCGGCCTGGTACGACGGCTGCGAGCCGCCGTTCTTCAGCGGCTGACGATCAGGATGGCCGGTCAACCACATCTGTCCGCTGGCGGCGTAGAGGGTCAGCTCGGTCGCGGGCAGGTCGGCGTTCGGGCCAGTCTGGCCGAACGGTGTGATCGAGATCATGACCAGCGACGAGTGGTCTGCCGACAGCGCGGCGTAATCCAGCCCTCGCTCGGCCAGATAGCCCGGCGGGAAAGACTCGATCACGATCTCGGCCGATTGCGCCAGTTCGCGCAAAATCTCTCGACCATCAGAAGTGTCCAGGTTGAGCGTGACGGAGCGCTTGTCGCCGTTGAGGTACAAGAACAGGCCAGAGGTCTCGTCGTCCGGCTGGTCGTTGGGCCAGGGTCCAAACGCGCGCGAAGGATCTCCGCTGGTCCGCTCGACCTTGATCACATCCGCGCCGAGCGCCGCCAGCCAGCGCCCCGCATACGGTCCCGAAATGCCCTCGGCCAGCTCCAGGACACGCACGCCGTCGTACGGGCGAGACGCGTCGAGCGGGGAATGGTCTGTGCTGCTCACGCAGGCAGTCTATGAGCCGCCGCCGCTGCGTTCTAGACTTGTGGTGCATGTCCACGCCCACAGATACGTCCACACACACCGATCCCGACATCCTGGGCCCACCGTTGCTGGAGGGTCTGCGCGTCGTCGAGCTCGCCGAAGAGATCGCTGGACCGTTCGCCGCCAAGCTGCTCGCCGACGCCGGCGCGGACACGATCAAGATTGAACCGCCCGGCGGCGACGCCGCCCGCCGCGCCGCACCCTTTGCCGAACCGTCGCCGCACCGCGAGACCTCCACCACCTGGCTTGCCTACAACACATCCAAGCGGAGCGTCGTGCTGGACCTCGAATCGGGCGCGGGCCGGCGCATCCTACAGCGTCTGGTGGCGGACGCTGATGTGCTCGTCACCGATCGCACGCCGAGCCAGCTCGCGCCGCTCGATCTGCTGCCAGAGCACCTGCGCGAGCGATATCCGAATCTGATCATCGCCGCGGTCACGCCCTTCGGATTGTTCGGCAGCGCCGCGAACTGGCCATCGACCGCACTGACCCGCGCGCATGCGTCCGGCTCCGCGGCCGGCGTTCGACGCAATCTCGGCGCGGACAGCGGCGCACCGCTGATGGCCGGCGCTCACGTCCACGAAGCCGACGGCGGTACCGCGTTGGCGCTGGCCATCTGGGCCGCGTTGATTGCCCGTGAGCGGTTCGGACATGGACAGATCGTCGATGTCGCATCAACCGACGCGATGATGAACATGGATCGCGTCGACATTTCCATCGCGCACAACGATGGCGGACCGCCCGCGCGTCCGCCGACGCGCGGCGGCAGCGCCTTCGGCGGACGCCTCGAGTGTGCCGACGGTCATCTGATCGCCGTCACCCCGCAGGCGCATCAGTGGGGCGGGCTGATCAAGGCGATGGGCGATCCCGACTGGGCGTTCGACGACAACGGCAATCTGATCGACCGTCTCTCACTGGGCGAGGAAGCGGGCATGGCCATCGAGCAGTGGGCCGCCGCGAGAACCCGAGACGAAGTCTTCCGCGCGCTGCAGTCTCACAGCGCCCCGGCCGGACCGGTGCTGCGACCGTCAGAGGTGCTGGACTCGGAACAAGAGCAGGTGCGCGAGTTCTTCGAGACGCTGGCGCACCCCGTCGCACCTAGCGGGCGATACCCGCAGTTTGCCGCCCACTGGACATCGACATCCCGCGCCAAGCGGAGCGCCGCGCCGCTGCTCGGATCAGCATCGTCCGAAGCGGCGAGCCCGCATCTCGCTCCATGGACCCCCGTCCAGGCCAGACGAGCAGGAGTCATCGGATGACCACGAACATCGGGACCAACGGCGCCAATGGCACGAATGGGCACGGCGCCGGTCTGCTCGCGGCCGCGCAGCGATCCGGGCCGTTGTCGGGCAAGCGGATCATCGACTTCACCTGGGCCTGGGCCGGGCCGTACGGGGCGATGCAGCTGGCCTTGCTCGGCGCGGAATTGATCAAGGTGGAATCGGCCACCCGCATTGATCACTCTCGCCAACGATCACTCGCGATGGGATCGTTCGCGGGCGGCGTCAACCAGGCACCGATGTTCAACGAGGTCAACATCAACAAGTACTCGATCCAGCTCAACCTCAAGACCGAAGGCGCCAAGCAGGTCATCCGAGACCTCGCGCGCACCGCCGACGGCGCGATCGACAACTTCCGACCGGGCACCCTGCAGAAACTGGGACTAGGCTACGAGGATCTGTCCCAAGTCAACCGGGACATCGTCATGATTTCCGCCTCAGCCTTGGGCGCGACGGGCCCCGAGCGCAACTACACGGGCTACGCGCCGACGTTCGCCGCGCTCAGCGGTCTGTCCTACCTCTCGGGCGAGCCCGAGGAACCGCCGGTGATGATGGGCGGCTCGATCGACCTGCGCGCCGGCACCGCCGCGGCCTTGGCGATGCTCGCCGGCTTCCATTACCGCGAACGCACCGGACGCGGACAGTTCATCGACGCCTCCTCCTCCGAGGCGATTGGCATGCACATCGCCGAGGAGTTCCTGCACGTCGACATGCTCGGTCGCGACGGCGACCGTCTCGGCAACGGTCATCGCGCCTACGCGCCGCACGACGTCTTCCGCTGCGCGTCAATGCGCGCGCCCGACGCCTACTCCGACGGCCACAAGGGCGCGCGTACGGGCTGGATTGCAATCGCCTGCCGCTCGGACGCCGATTGGGAGGCGCTCTGTTCGTCCAGCGGGCTCGACCATCTGCGATCCGACGCCCGATTCCGAACCGGACTCAAGCGCTGGAAGCACCGGGCCGAGCTGAAACCGATGATTGAGGCCTGGACAGCGGAGCAGTCCGCCGTCGAGACGGCAGACATGCTCCGCACGGCCGGCGTCCCGGCGGCGGCATCGGTCTGGGGCAGCGACATTCACCATTCCGAGAACTTCCAGGCTCGCGGAGGCGCAGTGTCGGTGCGGCCGCCCGAAACGCATCTACGCCAGGTACTGCCGCCGCCCTGGAAGTTGTCCGAGACTCCAGCCGAGATCGTCTCGCCGGCGCCGCGCATGGGCGAGGACACGACCTACGTGCTCAGCCGCATGCTGGGCTATGACGAAGCGCGCATCGATGCGCTCGCACGAGAGGGCGCGCTGGAATAACCTACGATCCGAGACAGGGAATACACGGCGAGCGAGCGGAGGGGCACCATGCGAGACGGACTGCGGGCAGCGATCAAGCCGATGGCGCGCCTCGGCATCGTCGCAATCCTGGCGATCACCGCGATCGCCGCCATCCAACCGCTCACCTCACCCGGCGGCGACGTGTTAGCCGCCGACGCGGTTCCGCTGCAGGCGGAACTCTCCGCGCCGCAGCAAGCCGAGCCCGATGAGGGCGGCACCGGCGTCAACAACTTCGACCGCGAGGAGTGGTATCAGTTCGCCATCCTGCTCGCGCCGTTCCTGGTCCTGGTCACCTTCATCCTGATCTTGATGTTCGGCTGGGACCGCTTCACCAGCGACGAGGACTAGCGCCCAGATGCCTGAACCGATCGCGCAGGAGTTGGTCGACACGCTCGCCGAGCGTTCGCTGACGCTAGCCACCGCCGAGACCGACACTGGCGGTCTGATCGGCCACTGGATCACGGACATCCCGGGCTGCTCGAAGGTCTGGACGGGCGGCGCGGCACCGTATCACAACTATCCGAAGATTGACCTGCTCGGCGTCTCGCGCGATCTGCTCAGGGAGCACGGCGCGGTCTCTGAAGAGGCGGTCGTGGCCATGGCGCACGGCGTCCGTGACGCGCTCAACGCCGACATCGGTGTCGCGGAATCGGGCATCACGGGCCCGACCGGCGGTTCCGAGACTCGGCCCGTCGGCACGGTCTGGATCGCGTGCGTGGGGCCCGGCGACCGCGTCGCGGCCGAGCGACAGGTGTGGCAGTCCGACCGCGAGGGCAACAAGCGGCTCACCGCCCTCCGCTGCATCGAGCTCGTGCTCGAGGCGTCCCGCGCCTGACGCGGTGTTTGTCAACCGCCCGTGCCGTATCTGCATGCCAACGAGATCGACCTCTACTACGAAACACACGGCGATCCGTCGGCGCCGGCGCTGATCCTGGCCCACGGCGCAGGCGGCAATCATCTCGTTTGGTGGCGCAACGTCCCGGTCCTGCGCGAGCGTTACTTCACCGTGACCTTCGACCATCGCGCCTTCGGTCTGAGCCGTGATGTGCCCGGCGGACCAGGACGGCGCGCGTTCCCGCACGATCTGCACGCGCTGCTCGAGCACCTGAACATCGACAAGTTTGCGATGGTCGCTCACTCGATGGGCGGCCGCACGGCGACGCCCTTCGCCATGATCTTCCCCGGCCGCATTGAGGCGCTGATCCTCTCTGGAACACTCGCCGGCGCGGTCAACGATGAGGTTCGCGACATCCAGGCCGCGCACTACAAGACGGTCGAAGGTCAGACGCTGCGTCAACGGTCGCTCGCGCCCGCAACCGAGCACCACAAGCCCGAGCTGACCTGGCTCTACCGCCGTATGAACGGCTGGAACCCCCCACGTCCGTCAACGTTCCTCGCGCCGACACCGGGTCTGGCAAGCTGGCGAGGATCGTCCATGCCGTTGCTCCGACAGTTCGGCATGCCCATGCTCTACATCGTCGGAGAGCACGACAAAATCGTCCCATGGCAGGCGATGGAGGCATCGCATCGAGCCATGCAGGATTCCGAGTTCGTCCGCGTGCCCGACGCCGGACACTCCGTGTACTTTGAGCAGCCCGAGATATTCAACGACGCCGTGCTCGATTTCCTGGATCGACGCTGGGTGATCGACAGCCACGATGACAGCCCCACTATGATCGATCCATGAAGACTCCGACGGCGCTAGTGCTGGAGCTGATTGAGGCCATTGGCGACGATGCCGTGGTCTGGCATGACGAGGACCTGCTCGTCTACGAGTACGACGGAACGATCGATCGCGGCAATCCCGATGTGATTGCCCTGCCCGCGGACACCGATGACGTTTCTGCCTTGATCCGAATTGCCAACAAGCACGGCGCGCCGGTCACGCCCCGCGGCGCGGGCACCGGACTCAGCGGCGGAGCGCTCGCGGCCAGGGGCGGCGTGATCATTGGCATGAACCGGATGCGGCAAATCCTCAACGTCGACGCGGAGAACAAGACCGCGCTGGTGCAGCCCGGCGTCGTGAATCTCGACCTCGGCATCGAAGCAGAGCGGCACGGCCTGGCCTACGCGCCCGATCCCAGCTCTCAGCGAGCCTGCACGATCGGCGGCAACATCGCCGAGAACGCCGGTGGACCGCACACGCTCGCCTGGGGCACGACAACCAACCACGTGCTGGCCGTTGAACTCGTCACCGCCGATGGTGAAGTGCAATGGATCGGCCACGACACACGCGACGAGCCCGGCTATGACCTGGTCGGTTGCGTGGTCGGCTCAGAAGGCACCGTCGGGATCGTGACCCAGGCGCTGGTCCGGCTCGTGCCGCGTCCGACGGCGGTCCGCACCATGCTGGCCGTCTACGACAGCGTCCGCGACGCCTCCAATGCGGTATCGGCGGTGGTCGCTTCTGGCATTGTTCCGGCAGCGCTGGAGATGATTGACAAGATGACCATCGCCGCGGTTGAACCTGTCCTCAACACCGGCTTCCCGCTGGATGCCGAGGCCGTGCTGCTCGTGGAGGTGGACGGCCCCGAGTCGCAAGTCGAGGCTGAAGGCGCGCGCGTCGAGAGCATTCTGCGTCGATTCGAGCCGCGCGAAGTGCGTTCCGCGACCGATCATGAGAAACGCGAGCATCTGTGGGCCGGCCGCAAGGGCGCGATCGGCGCGCTCGGCCAGATCATGCCCAACTACTACCTGCTCGACGGCGTCGTTCCGCGCACCAAGCTGCCCGATGTGCTCGACGCCGTCTACGAGATTGCCGAGCGCTACCGCCTGCCGGTCGCCAACATGTTCCACGCCGGCGACGGCAACCTGCATCCCTGCCTGCTCTTCGACGAGCGTGAGCCTGGCGCAACCGCCCGTGTGCTGGACGCGGGCGGCGAGATCATGCGCGTCTGCGTCGACGCCGGCGGCGCAATCACCGGCGAGCACGGCGTCGGACTGGAAAAACGTGACTATCTGCCCTGGATCTTCACCGACGCTGACATGGACGCGATGAAGGCGCTGCGCGCCGCGTTTGGACCGACGGAGAACTTCAACCCGTGCAAGATCTTCCCGGCCGGTCACGGCTGCGGAGAAGCCGGCCACCAACACCACGCGCAGCAGCAGATCGCCAAGTTCGGCCCCAAAGCGTTCGTATGAGCGCATCCGACGCAGCTTCACCAGGCAAGCCGCCGCCCTTCGAGGGTCTCGACACGATCTCGGAACCAGATCGACTAGCCCGCTACGCCGTTGACGGCATACGCCCGAGCGTCGCCGTGCTCGCGACGGACATCTCGGATGTCGAGCAGGCGATGGCCGACGCTTCGGCCGCCGACATGGCGGTCGTTCCGCACGGCGGCCGCACCATGCAATGCCTCGGCATGCCGCCGCAGCGCTACGACGCCGCACTCGACCTGTCGCGCATGAACCGCGTGGTGGACTATGAGCCTGAGGACTTCACCATCACCGTCGAAGCAGGCATGACGCTCTCCGCGTTGCAGCAGCAGCTGGCGATCAACGGGCAGTTCTTGCCGCTTGACCATCCACACTTCGAGCAAGCCACGCTGGGCGGTCTCACTGCAGTCGGACGCGGCGGACTGCGGCGCAACTCGTTCGGCGGACCGCGCGATTGGCTGATTGGCATGCGCATGGTCCAGGCAGACGGCACCGCGATCAAGGCTGGCGGGAAGGTCGTCAAGAATGTCAGCGGCTATGACCTGGCCAAGCTCTTCGCAGGATCGTTGGGCACGCTGGGCATCATCGTCGAGCTCACCTTCAAGCTCCGACCGCAACCCGCCAGCGACCAGATTATCGCCATCGCCGCGCCCACGTTCATCGACGCCCAGCGAGCCGCGCGAGCCGCCGCCGAAACCGCCCCGTTCCTCAACGGCTGCATCGCGCTCTCGGCCGACGCCGCGGCGGAGGCGCGCGCGCTCGGCGCACGGGTGCTGCACGAAGAGCCGACCATCGTGCTTCGCGCCAATGGCCTGGAGTCGGCAGCGACGGAAGTGCTGTCGCAGGCGCTGAGCGCGGTTCGCGAGGCAGGCCTGGACGGCCCAGAGCGCCGCACGAGCGAGATCGTCGAGACCTGGCAGGCGATCGCCGATCTCGAGTCGCAGACCCCGAAAGAACACGTCCGCCTGCGGCTCGGTCTGCCGCCCGCCAATCTGGCCCAGGCACAGGTTCTGCTTGAAGAACACTTGAACAATCCGGCGCAGTGGATCATCGCGGCGGACTCAGGGCTACTCTTTGTCTCGACACCGCGCGTCGACGCCGACACGATTGCGCGGCTACGGCGCGAGCTTGGTCCGCTGCGGGGACGGCTGACCATTGAGTCCGCGCCGCCCGAGCTGAAGTCACCAGCCAACGTCTGGGGACCGGCAGGCGCCGGGGCGCGGTTGATGCACAACATCAAGAAGCAGTTCGACCCACACGCCACGCTCAATCCCGGCCGCTTTGTGGACGGCATTTAGGCTGGCCCTATGAGCATCGCGCCGCTTGACTTTGAGTCCATCTGGCAGACCGCCGACCGTCCCGACGCCGGCGAGCTCGGGCTGTGCGTCCATTGCGGCTTCTGCCTGAACGCCTGCCCGACATATCACGATCTGGGCGTCGAGACCGACTCACCGCGCGGACGAATCGCGCTGATGCGCGGACTCGACGACGGCCGGCTTTCGTGGTCGCCGCGCGTCCAGCAGCACTTTGACCAGTGTCTCCAGTGCCGCGCCTGCGAGACCGCCTGTCCGTCCAAGGTGCCATACGGCCGTCTGATGGAAGCGACACGAGCCGAAGCCTTCGCGCAGGACCGCTGGCCGCGCCGCCAACGCATCATCTGGCGGGTGATCATGCGGGGGCTGTTTCCCTATCCGCGACGGATGCGCCTGGCCGGCTACGGCCTGAAGCTCTACCAGATGAGCGGTCTGCAATCGCTGGTGCGCTGCAGCGGATTGCTCAAGCGTCTGGCGCCCAAGCTGGCAGAGATCGATGCGCTCTCGCCCAACGCCGATCGTCCCTTCTACTCCAACGCCGAGGCGGCCAGGGTGTCACCGAAGCAAACCCCGCGCGCCAATGCCTCGTTGGTGACCGGCTGCATGATGCCCTTGGCATATCCCGACACGCACCGCGCGACAGTCAACGTCTTCGCCCGCAACGGAGTCGCGGTCGACGCCCCGTCCGCGCAGGTCTGCTGCGGTGCGCTCCACGCCCACGGCGGAGACATCGAGGCCGCTCGGGACTTGGCGCGATCAAACATCGACGCGTTCACGCCGGTCGGTTCAGAGCTGCCCGACGCCATCTTGATCAATGCCGCCGGCTGTGGGTCGCACCTGAAGGAGTACGGGCATCTGCTGCGAAACGACGCGGCCTACGCAGACCGCGCCGCGGCATTCGCCTTGCGCGTCCGAGACGTGCATGAGTGGTTGGTGGAGATTGGCTTCGAACCACCCATCGGACGAATCGAGCGTCGGGTCACCTATCAGGATTCGTGCCATCTGTCTCACGCGCAGGGCATCCGCAAGGCGCCCCGACAGGTCCTGACCAGCATTCCCGGACTTGAGCTCGCCGAGATGCGCACGCCCGACCGCTGCTGCGGCTCCGCGGGCATCTACTCGGTCGTGCAGAGCGAAATCTCCCAGCGAGTCCTTGCAGAGAAGATGTCCGACGTGCTTGGCACGGGCGCCGATCAGATCTGCACCGCAAATCCTGGCTGCATGCTGCAACTGGACGCCGGCATCGCTCGTTTCGACGACGACAAACGCATGATCCCGCGCTCTATCCATGCGATCGAGCTGCTCGACGAGTCCTACCGTCTCGGCGACGAAGGGCAATCCCGCTAATCCGCTAACCTCGCTTCGGCCTCAGCCACGCAGCGAAGCAACTAGGAGGGAAGCGGCCATGGGACAGTTTCATCAGATTCAAGTGGGCAGCGCCACGTTGATTGCGGTTCAGGACTCCTGGGCCGCCATGCCGCCGACGATGTTCTTCAACAAAACTGAAGACTCGGACTGGGACAACTATCGCGAACTGCTGGACGACGACGGGCTGATCAACCTGAACATCGGCTCCTGGATCGTGATCTCAAACGGCACGACGATCCTGGTCGACTCGGGCATCGGCGGCAGACCGACGATGATGCCGCTCAAAGAACCAGCGGCGCTGCCCACCGTCATGGAGGAGGCAGGCATCGCACCCAGCGCCATCGATGTCGTCGCCTTCTCACACCTGCATTTCGACCACACCGGCTGGAACACCTGGGACAACGACGGCACGCCCGTGCCTCAGTTCCCCAATGCTCGTCACATCATCCAACAGTCAGAGTGGGACTACTGGACGTCAACCGACGAGCTGAAAGAAGGCGCGGGCTACGACAACGTGCTCAGCCCGATCGTCGATGCAGGGCTGGTCGACTTTGTCGACGGCAACCACCCGCTGACGTCGGAGGTGTTGACGGTGCCCACGCCCGGCCACACGCCGGGCCACGTGTCGTTCGCGATCACGAGCGGCGGCGAGAAGGCCTACGTCCTGGGCGATGCGGCGCATCACATGGTCCAGCTGACCGAAACGGACTGGTGTCCCGGCGCCGACGTCGACAAGGTCGAATCGACCGCCAGTCGCCACAAGTTGTTCGACCAGATCGAGGCCGAGAACGCGCTGATCGCGTCAGGACACTTTCTGTTCCCAGGACTGGGCAGGGCGACCCGCAACAACGGCGTCCGCGTCTGGACGCCCGAGTAGCCGCAGCAGCGACAATCAGTCGCGCAACTGGTCGGCGTACTGCGCGATGTCGATGTAGCGGTCGGCAACTTGCCGCAGATCGGCCGATGTGCTCTGGCCGAACGCCATCACCTCAACTCGCACGCCTCGCGCGCCCACGATCTCGACCAGGCGGCGGAAGTCGCCGTCGCCCGAGACGAGAACGATCACATCCACGCGGTCGGACATGGTGAGCACGTCGATGGCAAGCTCCACATCGAAGTTGGCCTTGACCGATCCGCCGCTGAAGCGCTTCAGCTGCTTGGTGGCGATGCGGTAGCCATGGTCGAGGAACGGCACGACGAAGCGCTCATTCTCAGTGCGCGCTGACGGATCGTCCGAGATCGGCGAGTACGCAATCGCGCGGACGAGCGTGCGTCCGTGCGAGAGGAAGTCAGCGACCTTGCCCCAGTTGAGGCGCACGCCGGACGCTTCAGCTCCGTACAGGATGTTGGGCACATCGACGAAAATCGCGAGCCTGGGCAGCACCTCAATCCGGGCCGGCACGGTGTCATCACCGCTCTGTCCCAACAGCGTCTGGGTCAGCAGTTGCTGGGAGGCGGCGAGCTGTTGCAGCGCCGCTCCCTGCTGCTCCAGCAGCGCCGTCTGACGCTCCAGCAGGGCCAGCATCTTCTCGGTGGGATCAGTTGGCAGCGGGGCCTCGGCTTCCGGCTTGGCGCGGCGGGTGTTCGAGCGTCCCGACGGCCTCGCGTCTCTGGACTCCGGCGCTTGGCTCGAAACAGATGGGCTGGCCGAGGCCGGGGTTGCGGAGCCGTTGCTGCCCCCGCGATTGCGGCCTCGACCGCCTCGCGATCCGCGCCGCGTCGGCGCCTTGGGCGGCGGCTCGACGAGCGGAGTCGTGGGCGGGCCTGCGGGCCCACTCGACTGGCTGGGCCGCGACTCGGTGGTTGGTGTGGTCGAAGCGATCGAAGGGTTGTCGGCGGCGGGTTCGCTCTTGGTGGCGGTCCGCCTCAGAAATCTACTCATGCGTGGTGATTCCGTTCTCCATTCACAGGACGGGGATCGTTGGCGCCTGCAGCAACGCGGCGGCTGCCGCCTTGACCGCGACGCGGTTCGCAATCGCTGCGAACGACTCGGCCGCGGGATGCTCGGCGTCGAAGGCGACGATCGGCTGTCCGTCGTCGCCGCCGGCGCGCACCTCGGTCGCCAAGGGCACCTCGCCCAGGAAATCAATCTCGAGGTCGTCGGCGGCATCGCGTGCGCCGCCGTGTCCAAAGATCTCGACGCGCTGGCCGGTATCAGGCGTCACGAAATAGGACATGTTCTCGACGATGCCGAAGACCGGCACGTCGAGCTTTTCAAACATGGTCACCGCTTTGCTGGCGTCTTCAAGCGCGACCTGCTGCGGCGTCGACACGACGACGGCGCCAGCGATTGGAGCCTCCTGCGCCATCGACATCGATGCGTCGCTGGTGCCCGGCGGCAGGTCGATTAGCAGGTAGTCGATCTCGCCCCACTCGACATCGTGCAACAGCTGGCGGATCGCCGACCCGATCATCGGTCCGCGCCAGACGACCGGCGCGCCCGGCGGCAGCAGGAAGCCAAGCGAGATGACCTTCACGCCATAGCGCTCGACCGGATGCAGTCCGCGCTCGCTCTGCGCCTGAAACCCGTTGGGCAGACCGAACATGGTCGGCAGGTTGGGACCCGTCGCGTCCGCGTCGACGAGTCCGACCGCGGCGCCCGTCTTGCCCAGCGCGACGGCCAGGTTCGTGGCAATCGTGGACTTGCCCACACCGCCCTTGTTTGATGCCACGGCGATGATGTTCTTGACCCCGCCGATCGCGGCCTGCTGGCCCGTGCCCTGCCAGGCCGGCACGTCGACGCGGTGCTCGAACGCGACAGCTGACGCGCCGGCGCGTTCCATCGCCGCGCGAACGAGGCTCTCGAGTTCTTCACGCGGATGGTCGTGCAGCGGCAGCTGCAGGTGAACCGTGACGCTGCCATTGTCGAATGCGGCGCCGCCGAACATGCGCAACGAGATCAGATCACGGCCGAGCTGTGGATCGCGCACGGTTCTCAGCGCGTCGCGGACCGTCTCGACCGTCAGCTGGCCGTCAGCTGTCATGCGACCACCTTTCCCGGAGTCTTCATCGTCGGACTTGCCTGTCAACCGTTTCCAGACCATGGCAGACTCAGTGTTCCAGGCGTGCGCACACACGCGTCGGCGGTGTCGGGATCGAGTCGTTGGCGCAATAGGTCGGACGGGACCATGTTGGTCGGCGTGCCCGATGTCGATGAAGGCGGAACAATCGGAACAATGTCAATCACATCGTCGCGGCACTGTTGGCCGCATCTGTCTGCATCCTACTCTACTTGCGCCGCATAGTTTTCGGCCTGGTGCCTCCGCGTTGCCGTTGCGAGGCCGTTGTGAGTCGATGATCGGTCAAGTCGTTACCGACGCGTGTAGCACTTTACAGCCGTACTGGTAGCCAGACGACGCTATGTCGCGGCATGCATTGCCCAACGACCGCCGTCTGCGTAGCGTCACGCTCACATGGGATTGACAGGGAGCAGGCCGCGTCATCGGTCAGCCCGCTCAGCCCAGAAAGGGACCACCATGCCGTCCAAGACCCGTTCGAAGACCGAAGCGCCCGAGCACATCCACCACTGGTTGATCGCGGCCCCCGACGGTCCGCTGTCGATGGGCGTCTGCAGCTGCGGAGAGACCAAGGAGTTCCGGAACTCGTCCGAGGACTCGATCTGGGACCGCAGCGAGGGTCGCTCGCGCTGGAACGACATGGGCATCTCCAAGCGCCGCCCGGCCAAGAGCGAGAACTAGTCGCCCAACCCCCTTCCCCACCTCGACGCTCGGGGTTCCTTCTGCGACTCGACCGCTAGCCTGCGGGCGGTGATCTGATGTCCACGTCCACTGGCAGCTCGGCTTCGACACGCGATCTCGCATCCGCGGGGAACGTGGACCGCCGCGTCAATCTCGAGGTCGACCTCGCACCAGGTGCCAAGCGGGAACTGATCCTGCGCAACCCGATCATGACCGCGTCCGGGACGTCCAGCAATGGACTCGAACTCGCGCGGCTCTTTGATGTCAACAGGCTTGGCGCGTTGCTCTCCAAAGGCGTGACGTTGCGGCCGCGCCGAGGCAATCCCACACCGCGCATCGTTGAGACACCCGCCGGCATGCTCAACAGCATCGGCTTTCAGAATGTCGGCGTACGCAAGCTGCTTCGCGACGTGGCCACGGTCTGGGAAACGTGGAGCGTGCCGGTCGTCGTCAACATGCTCGGCGACACCGTGGACGAGTTTGCGCACCTGGCGCAGATTCTCGACGGCGCGCCCGGTGTCGCCGCGGTCGAGGTTAACATCTCTTGTCCCAACCTCGACGTGGGCGGTGTCGCCTTTGGACGCGACCCAATCGCCGCGGGGCGAGTGATCGAGGCCGTCTCCACCGCCACCACGCTGCCCGTGATCGCCAAGCTCACGCCTGATGTGACCGACATCACCGTGGTCTCGCGAGCCTGCGAGGAGGCCGGCGCCGACGCGCTCTGTGTCGCCAACTCCTTCCTCGGCATGAGCATCGATGTCCACACCCGCCGACCGCGCACCAATCGACCGGTCGCGGGCTTGACGGGTCCCGCGATCAAGCCGCTGGCGCTGCGCCTCGTCTGGGAATCGGCCCGCGCGGTCAGCATTCCAGTGATCGGCTGCGGCGGAATCTCGGACGGGCGCGATGCGGTCGAATTCCTGCTCGCCGGCGCGACCGCGGTGCAGGTCGGCACGGCCTCGTTCCGCGATCCGTACGCGTCCGTGCGAGTGCTGGAAGAGTTGCTCGACTATTGCCGCGAACACGGAGTCGCCGACATCAATGATCTGATCGGCGCGGTACAGACCGATTGACAGTCGATGGTTCGCCGCGCTCGGCGTACAGTGACGGTACGGGGTGTAGCTCAGCTTGGCAGAGCGCACGGTTTGGGGCCGTGAGGCCGGCGGTTCAAATCCGCCCACCCCGACCACCGTCCAGCACGCAGATCGAACCTGGCAACGTTGTGGGCTACGCTATGCCCGTTGCGCAGGCGCCGGCGGCGCCTACCTGACCGATTCACTCAGGCGAAGGGGTACTGCACATGGCCACTGACCGATTTCCCATTGAGGCCGGACACATCATGCTGTTCGCGCGCTCGATCGGCGACGCCAATCCGATCTATCACGACGCGGACGCCGCGGCCGACACTGAGCCGGGCCGAGTGATTCCGCCGCCGACGTTCGTCCAGGCGTCCGCGCAGTTCACTGAGGGTTACAACCTGCGACCCGTGATCGGCGAAGCATGGTTCGGCTCCGGCAAGGAACCGACCGGCATCAAGCGCGAATCGTCGGGCGAAGGCAGCGGCGGCACGGGATTCCACGCCGAGCAGCACTACGAGTACCACGCGCCCGTTCAGGCAGGCGATGTCCTGCGCGCGGTCGACAAGCCGGGCAAATCATGGTCGCGCGAAGGTCGCCGCGGCGGCACGCTGCAATTCAACGAGTCGATCACCGAGTACTACAACCAGGACGACGTGCTCGTCGTCACGGCCCGTTCGGTCGGCGTGCAAACCTCGCGCGTCGTCGAGTAGACAGGCCGAAAACGGTCCATACCCTCGCGTCGGCACCCTCGCATCAGCGAAGAGCCGATTCGTTCCGCACTCAAGCAGGAGAACCGATATGCCGCTCAGCAAGTCAGAGATCAGCGTCGGCGACCAGCATTCCGAGCAAGTCGTCGAGAACCTGACCCGCACTCAAATCATCCAGTACGCCGGCGCGTCGGGCGACTACAACCCGCTGCACACGGACGAAATCTTCACGACGCAGATCGCCGGCTATCCCACCGTCTTTGCCCACGGCATGCTCAGCATGGGCATGACGGGCAAGATGCTGACCAACCTCGTCGGCGACGGCCGCCTGACCAAGTACGGCGTGCGGTTTGTGGCGCAGGTTTGGCCCGGCGACTCGCTCACCTCCACGGCGACCGTCGAGGCGATTCGCGAAGAGGACGGCGTCAGCCTCGTCGACCTTGCGGTGTCGACGGTGAACCAGGACGGTGCCGAGGTCGTCAAAGGCAGCGCGACCGCCCGCATCGACGACTAACGACGACTAGCTGCGCCGGCTTCCGCCGTTGCCGTGGCTCTCTTGATGTCAGGTTCAGCCTGAGGTCTCTTGATCTTTGGCGGCGTTCTCGCCCGCGAGATCGCTGATGTCCGGGATCAGCCGATCGACGACGCCCATCATCAGCATGAACGGCACGAACGCCAGCCCGGTGCCCAGCGCCCACCACCACTCCGCGGCGACGAGCGCCAGCACGCAGCCCGAAAACGTCAGGCCCATCCCCAAAATCGAGACCACGCGCAAGACCACCGCAGACGGCGGAATGGGAGGTATCTGAGGCGGCTGCGCGGACATAGGATGTCTCGCTGGTTGGAACGTCGTCGTCGTCAGGCGTTAGCTCTCGGTGATCGTGACCGACCTCATCGCTGGCCCGGGATCACGCGCCGCCTGAGGGTCTCGCGTGGGGAAGTTCAACACCACGTCCAGCCCAGAGGTGACCTGACCGAACGCCGTGTACTGCCCGTCAAGGAATGTCGCGTCCGCGTTGCAGATGAAAAACTGGCTACCGGCCGAGTTGAGGTCCTGAGCACGCGCCATCGAGAGCACGCCCGCAACATGCTTCGTGTCGTTGAACTCAGCGGGCACGTTGTAGCCGGGACCGCCCATGCCGGTGCCGGTTGGGTCGCCGCCCTGAGCCATGAAGCCGTCAATGATGCGGTGGAACGTGACGACGTCGTAGAAGCAGTCGCGCGCCAGGAAGACAAACGAGTTGACGTGTTCGGGCGCCAGCTCGGGCCACAGCTCGAGCTCGATCGTCCCGCC
>JAJDZG010000021.1 GCA_022824765.1 Dehalococcoidia bacterium
CTCAGTCACTCCGTGACAGCTCCCCCGGAGGGGGAGCGATTGGGTGGTGCTCCTTCGGAGGGCCCCCTCAGTCACTCCGTGACAGCTCCCCCGGAGGGGGAGCGATTGGATGGTGCTCCTTCGGAGGGCCCCCTCAGTCACTCTGTGACAGCTCCCCCGGAGGGGGAGCGATTGGATGGTGTTCCTTCGGAGGCCCCCCTCAGTCACTCCGTGACAGCTCTCCCGGAGGGGGAGCGATTGGATCTTGCTTCGCTGGAGGATCGGTGGATTTTGTCGCGGTTGCAGGGTGTGACTGCGTCTGTTGATGACCTCCTGCAGGACTACCAACTCGGCGAGGCTGGCCGCCAGATTCAGGACTTCCTCTGGAACGAGTTCTTCGACTGGTATGTCGAGGCGAGCAAGGTGCGCCTGCGCAGCGGCGATCTCTCGCCGTTGCCCGTCCTGATCAGCGTCCTGGACGGTGGACTGCGCCTGCTCCATCCCTGGATGCCGTTCGTCACGGAAGCGATCTGGCAGCAGCTTCGACCCCACCTCGGCGACAGCGCCGACGCCAGCGCCCTGATCGTCGCGCGCTACCCGCAACCCGGCGATCGACCGCGTGACCCATCAGCTGAGCAAGAGTTCGCTGCCATCCAGCAGATCGTGACCGCCATCCGCCAGGTCCGCGCCGACTATCGAGTGCAGGCTGGACAGTGGGTCGACACCTTCGTCCTGCCGCAGGACGATCTGTCCGCAGCCATCCAGGGCGCCGCGCCAATCATCGAGGTGCTCGCCCGAGCCCGGCCGCTCACCATCGTCGCCGAGCGTGCCGCCGCCCCCACCGACCAGATCGCCTCAGCCGTTCTCCCGATCGGGGAAGTGATCCTCCCGCTCGGCGGTCTGGTCGACCTCGACCAGGAGCGCGCCAGGCTCAGCAAAGACCTGGAATCAGTCCTCAACCGTCTGCGCGGCGCCGAGGCCAAGCTGGCCAACGACGGATTTCGATCCAAAGCCCCGCCCAACGTCGTCCAACAAGCCAAGGATCTCGCCGCCGATCTCCAGCGCCAGCAGGCCGATCTCGAGTCGCGCATCAGCGCCCTCGGCTCAGCGCGGCGTTAGAGCGGCAGCTTTGATAGCGCGGTGCGGAAGGTGGGGACGTCTGTGCGGAAATCGTCGGCGTTGATGTCGTCGTTGGCCGCCAGGTGGCCGGCGAGCAGCTGCGCGGGTACGACGGCCGGGATCACCAGCAGTTCGGGCGACAGGCCTGGCAGCGTCAGCTGACGCGACGGATCGGGTCCAGCGACCGACTGGGGCGCGATCCAGGCGACGGCGCAACCCATGTCCGCCGTGAACTGCGCGATCGCGCGAGTGCGATCGGCGGATGTCGTGTCGCAGAAGGCGAGCACGTTGTCGGACTCCACGATCTGCACGGCCGGACCATGCAGGAATGATTCCGGTTCCTGGTGTCGGATCGCTCGGCGTGAGCCTTCGGCGATCTTGATGTGCGCCTCCTCGGCGGCCGCGAGCAGCGGACCGCCGCCCAGCGCAATGATCGCGCCCGACGCCCACTCGGCCGCCAGATCGCGAACGTCGTCTTTCAGCTCCAACGCGGACTGGAGCGCGCTGGGGATTGCGCCGATGTCGCCCAGTGAGCCGGGCGAGACCGCGTCCGCGATCCGCGCCGCGGCCGACATCGCGGCGGTGTGCGAGACCGTGTACATCGCCGACGGATCCTGGGTGGTCGTGTGCAACACGGTCACCGTCTCGGGCAGCGCGTCCAGGTCGAACTCAGTCTCCACCTTCGTGATCAGCACGACGGGGATGCCCCGCTCGACGCAGAGCGCCAGCGCGTGTCCGCTGTAGGTCTTGCGCCCCGTGTGCGCGAAGAGCAGCACGGCGTCGCCGTCGGCGGCGGACGGGTAGAGCACAAACTCGGAGCTGGTCAGCGCCCGCGTCTCCAGCCCGGCGGCGCGCAGCATCCAGGCGGCCGCGTTGGCTGCGTTGAAGGAGGTGCCAATGCCGACGGTCCAGACCCGCGTCGCGCCGCTCAGCAGCGAGGCCGCCTGATCAAACGGCTGCGCCGAGGACAGCACCTTCGCGCATTCGGACGGCTGCGCCTGGATCGCCGGATAGAGGCGGTAGTCAGTGATCGAGCCCACGGCGTCCGCCCCTTCTAGGCGACGGCGCCGGCGGTCTTGAGTTCCTCGCCCGTTGAGCCGTTCAGGCCGATTTCGGCGAGAATCTCGTCGGTGTGCTGGCCCGGATAGGCGGGCGGACCCTGAATCTGGCTCTCGGTGCGGCTGAAGCGCGGGGCTGGCGCGGGCTGAATCACGCCGGCGACTTCCTCGAATGCGCCGCGAGCCTTCGCGTGCGGATGGTTCGGCGCTTCCCACGGCTCCAGCACCGGGCCGAAGCAGACATCGGAGCCCTCGAAGACATCCTCCCACTCGGCGCGCGTCTTGGTGCGGAAGATCGCGGTCACCCGATCCTTCAGCTCTGGCCAACGCGTGTTGTCCATCTGCTTGGGCAGTTCCTCGTTCTCCAGACCCAACAGGTGCAGCAGCTCGGCGTAGAACTGCGGCTCGATCGAGCCGATCGACACGTACTTGCCGTCGAGCGTCTCGTAGGCGTCGTAGAAGTGAGCGCCGGTGTCGAGCACGTTGGCCGCGCGGCCGCGCCGCCAGCCGCCCGTGGCGAGTCCGGCGTGGACGGACGTGATCAGCGACGAGGCGCCGTCGACCATGGCGGCGTCGACGACCTGTCCCTTGCCCGAGCGCTGCGCGTCAATCAGCGCGCCCAGCATGCCCACGGCGAGGTACATGCCGCCGCCGCCGAAGTCGCCGACCAGGTTGAGCGGCGGGACGGGCGCCTGACCCTTGCGGGCGATCGGCGCGAGCGCGCCGGCCAGCGAGATGTAGTTGATGTCGTGGCCCGCCATTTGCGCGTAGGGACCCTCCTGACCCCAACCCGTCATGCGTCCGTAGACCAGGCGCGGGTTGCGCTCGAGGCAGACATCGGGGCCGAGCCCCAGTCGCTCCATCACGCCGGGCCGGAAGCCCTCGAACAGCGCGTCAGCGCCCTCGATCAGCTTCAGCGCCACCTCGACGCCCTCAGGATGCTTGAGGTCCAGGGCGATTGAGCGCCGGCCGCGCGCGAGCAGGTCGCCGGGCGGGTTGGCCGGCGCTTCGCCCGGCGCATTCGACGCACGGTCGATGCGCACGATATCCGCGCCCATGTCGGACAGGATCATCCCGCAGAAGGGGCCTGGCCCGATGCCCTGAAACTCAATGATCCGAATACCCTCGAGCGGTCCCATATCGTGCTCCTCACGTCTCAGTTCACGCATGGCGTTGCGCGACTTCAAGCAATGGTCTCGCTGCGCAGGGTAACGCGCTGTGCCCTACACCATCGAACCAGCCAACCGCAGCGACGCGCCAGACGTGATGGCGCTGATCGGGCGGGTCTTCGACGAGTACGGCTTCAACTGGACGGCTGATGAGGAGTTCTGGGACTTCCTCGGTCCTGAGTACCCATACGATCCGCCCCGAGGGCAGATGTGGGTCATGCGCGATCAGACGGGTCAGGTCGTCGGCTCCGTCGCCGTGGAGCAGCTGGACGAGCGGACGGCGGAGTTCCATCGCTTGTACCTCGACGCCCGCCTGCGCGGCGCAGGACGCGGCCGCCAGCTCCTGGAGACGGCTGAGGGTTGGGCGATCGCGCGCGGCTGCGTGCGCGGCATCCTCTGGTCGGACACGAACTTTCTGGATGCCCATCGGCTCTACGAGCGGATGGGCTACGAGCGCAGCGGCCAACGCCAGCTGGACGATTTGAATCAGACGGTCGAGTACGGCTTCGAGCGGCGGCTGGGCGAGCCGCCGGCGGGCTCGGTTTGACCCTGATCACTACGCGCGGGTACGATCTGTGGGCATTGACCTTCGCGCCTGCTTGGGCGTCGGCGGGATCGGTGCGCAGACAGAGCGGGTGACGGCAGGTAGTCGTGTCAGAGCTGTTCGAGAACTATGGCGCCGTGCTGGTGGCGATCCCGGTCGGGATCATGCTGGTCCTGACGGCGCTGTTGGCGACCAAGCTGCTGGCGCCCCAGCGCCGCACCGCGCTCAAGGGCCAGGTCTACGAGTGCGGCATGCTGCCAATCGGCCGCAACTGGGCCCAGGTCCACGTCCGCTACTACTCCTACGCGCTGCTCTTCCTCGTCTTCGATGTCGAGGTGGTCTTCCTCTTCCCATGGGCTGTCTCATTCCTCGGCCTGATGGGCGAGCCGGACTGGGGCAAGGTCATCCTCTGGCAGATGGTGCTGTTCATCGGCACCCTGCTGGTGGCGCTCGCCTACGCCTGGCGCAAGGGCGTGTTCGATTGGCAACGGAACTAACACAACGACGGAGCGCGGCGCATGACGACCTCCCAACCACCGCACATGAGCGACCCGACGCCGGTCATCATCTCGCCCGAGTCGCTGCGGCTGCAAGCGATTGAGGACCAGCCGCCGACCGTCCCCTACAAGGTGGTGCTGCCTGGCGTGATGCAAGCGCCGGCCGAGGCGCTGATCTCGGCGGCGCGCAAGTCCTCGCTCTGGCCGATGACCTTCGGCCTCGCCTGCTGCGCGATTGAGATGATCGCCACCTACATGGCCAACCACGACCTCGACCGCTTCGGAATCGTGCCCTGGCCCTCACCGCGCCAGTCCGACGTGATGATTGTGGCCGGCACCGTGACCAAGAAAATGGCCCCGGCCGTCAAGCTGCTCTACGAGCAGATGCCGCACCCCAAGTGGGTGATCTCGATGGGCGCCTGCGCGACCAACGGCGGTCCGTACACGCAGTACGACCGCGTCGTGCAGGGCGTCGACAACATCGTGCCGGTCGATGTCTACGTGCCCGGCTGCCCGCCCCGTCCCGAAGCGCTGATCGACGGCCTGCTGGCGCTGCAGGAGAAGATCGTCGAAGAACGAGCGCGCGGGTACTAGGGGACATCACGTGGA
This sequence comes from Dehalococcoidia bacterium, assembly GCA_022824765.1. Classification (GTDB taxonomy): domain Bacteria; phylum Chloroflexota; class Dehalococcoidia; order Bin125; family Bin125; genus Bin125. The sequence goes on from JAJDZG010000021.1 coordinate 4,976, forward strand.
GGCCAATCCGCCATGACCACCCGCAGCAGCTCTGTGACCGCTGAGCCGGCCGGCAGCGAGCCTGCCCCCGGTTCCATCGCCGATCTCTATCGCGAGGTCTTCCCGCTGATCGCCATCGACGCCGCCCTGGACAAGGGTGGCGATGTCGCACTGACGATTCCCTCGGACGCCATCCACGAGGTGCTGGAGCGCGGCCAATCGGACGAGCGGCTGCAGATGAACCTGCTGCGCAATCAGACGGCGGTCGACTGGGAAGAACGCGGTCTCGAGTTGGTCTACCACCTCTACTCGATTCCCCTGCGTCAGGCCGTCACGATCAAGGCCTGGGTGCCCGCCGAAGGCGCCGTCGTGGAATCCGTCGCCGACCTCTACCAGATGGCCGACTGGGCCGAGCGCGAGTGCCGCGAGATGTTCGGGATCGAGTTCATCGGACACCCAGACCCGCGCAACCTGCTGCTCGACGAAGACATTGACATCCATCCGCTGCGCAAGAGCCATCCGCTCGCGCCGATCGAGATGGAGCAGGGCGTCGATGTCGAGTTCTTCACCAAGCAGCATCCACCGCCTGAGCCTGAGGAAGAGGTGGAGGAAGCCACGCCGGCTGCTGCCGCGCCGACTCGCAAGCGGGTCGAGGACATGACCGAGGCAGAACGCGAGGAGCGCCGCGCCGAGCAAGCCGAGCGCGTCGCGCGAGCGCGCGAGCTGGCCGCCGTCCGCCGCGCCGAGCGTCTGGCGGGCGCACCGCCAGCTGGCGGGCCTCGTCCGGAAGGCGCCGCTCCGCCGCCAACCCCAGCCGCGGC
>JAJDZG010000013.1 GCA_022824765.1 Dehalococcoidia bacterium
TACAGACTCGCGTAGACCGCGTTGATCAGGCCTTGAACCCTGGGGTCGCCGCTGAGGTTGTTTTGCATCTGGTTCATCGTGTACCCGAAGCCGATGTTGGCGTCGAGGTCGCCGAAACCGAGCGATCCGCCAGCGCCGGGATGCCCGAACGAGCGGGGATTCGGGCCGAGCGGCAGGAACTCGCCCGTCAGCATGAAGCCAAGACCGAAGCGCGTCGGGATCATCAGGCAGGCATCGGGACCATGGGACTGCTCGACGATCGCGTTGTCGAGCGTCTCCGGTTTGATGATGTGGATGCCGTCGATCGCGCCGCCGTTGGCCGCGCCGCCATAGACACGCGCGAGTGAGCGCGCAGTCGCGTGACCGTTGGCAGCGGGAATCTCGGCCCCGCGCCAGCCACGACTGCCCGTGATGTTGTCCTCGTCGGGTCCGCCGAGCGGCGGATTGCTGAACGCGGCCGCGCCGACGCTGTCCTCACCGAGCAACTCGACCAGGTTCGGAGCATTCGGGTCGGGCGGCGCGTCGATCAAGGTCGAGATCCGACCGTCAAACTCCGCACCCGTGCCGATGTGCGCGTCGAGTCCCAGCGGCGACGCAAACTCCTCGCGCCAGTACGTACCCAGCGATCGGCCATCAATCCGACGCACGACCTCGCCCACGAGCCAGCCGTAGGTCAGCGCGTGGTAGCCGTGCTGCTCGCCGGGCGTCCACCAGGGCTCCTGCTCGGCCAGCGCCTCGCACATCGTCTCCCAGTTGAACATGTCTTCCATGACCAGCGGCCGCCTCACCGCCGCCATCCCCGCGCGGTGCGAGAGCAGCCAGCGGACAGGCATGTCCTGCTTGCCGGCCGCGGCGAACTCAGGCCAATACTCAGCGACCGGAGCGTCGAAATCGAGGCGGCCTTGCTCGGCCAGCCGATGCGCGCAGAACGCGGCGAGCCCTTTGGTGGTCGAAAAGACGTTGACCAGCGTGTTGCGATCCCACTCGCGCTCCTGGCCGCTGTCATACCAGCCGCCCCAGAGGTCGACCACGGGCTCGCCGTTGAGATAGACGGAAACGGCGCCGCCGACCTCTCCGTTCTCGGCGAAGTTGGCCGCGAAGGCGTCGCGCACGCCGTCAAACGTCGGATCGGTCCAGCCGTGGATCGGGGTGTCGGTCATGTCAGCGTCCAATCTGGTATGCCAGCAGTCTAGCTGGGCCGATCCAGATCGAACGCAGCACCCAGGGCTGCTCAGGGGCGTGACGCGTTCGGTGTGATGTGCACCTTGATCGATTGCGAGCGCTTGTCCAAAGCAGTCTCGAATGCCTGGTTAACATCCGTCAGGTTGTACCGGTGCGTAATCAGCGAGCGCGCCTCCTCGCTGCAACCGGTCAGCACCTCGAGCGCTTGCTGGTAATCGGGCATGCGCCCGCCGAGCTTGCCGTAGGTGACTGCGCCGACCATCGTGATCTCTCGGCCGAGCAGGGTCAGCGGATTGAACCCCGCATTGTCGATCGCGAACACCCCCAGCACCACGACCCGTCCGAGCCTGCGCACCACATCGACAGACTGGCGGATGGTGTCGGCATGGCCGCCGACGCACTCTGCGACGACATCGACGGCGTCGTCGCGGGCGAGCTCCTGCAATCGCTGCTGGCCGGCGTCGTCTTCGCCGATCACTTCGGCCGCGCCGAGCCGCCGAGCCGCATCCTGCTGATGCTTGTGGCGCGCGAGCATGATCACGTTGGCGCCAGCGGCTTGCGCGGCGAGCTGTGCCGTGAGACCGATCGTGCCGCCGCCGATCACCAGCACCGTCTCGCCCTGACCCAGCGTGATCATGTTGTAGCCGTGCACCGAGCAAGCGAGCGGCTCGGCCATCGCCGCGACCTCGCCGTCAACGCCTCGCGGCGCCTTGAAGACCGCGACGCCGGGCGCCATCACGTCCTGCGCGATGCCGCCGTCGACCGCGATGCCGATCAGTCCGCCAGCGACCTGGCACTGGTTGTAGTGCCCCGAAATGCAGTGTCCGCAGTTGCCGCAGCGGAGCAGCGGCTCGACGCCGACGACATCGCCTTCCTGGACGTGGTCGACGCCTGCACCGACAGCGGCGACGATGCCGCCGATTTCGTGTCCAGGCGTGCGTCCGCCGTCGGGCTGGAAATCACCGCGATACCAGTGCAGATCGGAACCGCAGATGCCGGCGTTGACGACCTGCACCCGCACTTCGCCCTCGGCGGGTGGACGCTGCGCGTCGTCGCGGACGCTGAGCGTACGGTCGGCGTTCCAGGCAGCGCGTCGCATAGCAATCTCCGATCAATGGCGAGGTGGCGGTCAGCCAGTGCGAGGCTAGCAGTCAGGCAACAGGTACGCTGAGGCCATGCACGCTCGACTGTCGGCTCTGGGAGTGCTTATGGCGGTGGTGGCGCTCATGGCAGCGGCCGTGTTCGGCTGCTCCAGCGAGGAATCGCAACCGCAACAGCAACCACAACCGGAGACCCAGACGCAGACGGTCGTCCAGGCCGATCAGCCAGAGCAACAATCGCAACAGGCGCAAGAGGCCCAACAGACGCAGCCAGCATCGCCCTCCGAGCCCGAACCGCAAGCCCAACAAGAGCAGCCCGAAGCGGTGCCCACCCAGAACCAGCCAACCCAGCAGGACCAACCTGAGCAGGACCAACCTGAGCAGGAGCAGCCCGCCCCAGAGTCCGAGCTCACCGTTGGCGGCGACCGCCCGGCGACCCTGCGGCTGCCGCAAGACGCCGACCGCTCGCAGCCGCGTCCGCTGATCGTGCTGCTGCACGGATACGGAAGCAACTCGCGAGAGGTCGACGGCTACTTCCAGTCCGCAAACTGGGTCGAGGCAGCCGCCGTGGGCGTGCTGATCCCCGACGGCGTCGCCGACCTGTTCGGCAACCAATCGTGGAATGCGACGCCAGAGTGCTGCGATTGGGCAGACGAGGTCGACGACGTTGAGTACATCACCGCGCTCATCCAAGAGGCCCGCACACACGCGAGCTTCGATCAGGTCTTCGCCGTCGGACACTCCAACGGCGGATTCATGTCGTATCGCCTCGCCTGCGAGGCGGTGCCAGGCTTGACGGGCGTCGTCAGTCTCGCTGGTGGACCGTTTGCCGACCGCGAGCTCTGCCGCGTGCCCGAGCCGCTCTCGGTGCTCCAGATTCATGGCTCGAACGACCGGGTCGTCCTCTACGACGGCGGACCGCTGCCCGACGTTCCCGATCCCGACCGGGCGGCGGTGCCCGGCGCCGTCGACACCGTCTTGCGCTGGGCAGATCGGGCAGGCTGCGACCTGCAGGCGGGCGAAGCGCTCCTGCCGATTGACCTCGACGCCAACCTGGCCGGTGACGAGACATCGGTCAAGCGCATGCTCAAGGGCTGCGCTGACGGATTGAAAGTCGAGCTGTGGACCATCGAGGGCGGCTCGCACGTGCCCTGGGTCTTTGGCACAGACTTCTCAGCGGCAATCCTCCACTGGATCGAGAGCATCTACGAGGGCGACCTGGAAGCACGAGGCTTCTCCGAGCCGACGGTCGCCAAGATTGACATCGGCGGCGATCGGCCGACCTCCCTGCTCGTCCCGACCGAGGCCGAGGCTCCGCTGCCGCTGATCGTGTCGCTGCACGGATACAGCGGCGAGGCGTCCGCCCACGACTGGTACTTCGGCCTCTCGCAACGCGTGGAACAGTACGGCTTCACCTTGATCACGCCGCAAGGAACCTCCGACGGACGAGGCAGCGCGTTTTGGAATGCGACTGACTACTGCTGCAACTTCGATGGCTCAGACATCGACGATGCAAGCTACATCGCGTCGCTCATCGACGAGGCGCGCGAACACGTGGAGGTCGATCGCGTCTACGTGGTCGGCTACTCCAACGGCGGATTCATGGCCTACCGCCTGGCCTGCGATGGTCTCGAGGGATTGGCCGGCATCGTCAGTCTGGCTGGGTCATCCTTTGGCGACGACACCCGCTGCGCGGACGCGCCGCCCGTGGCAGTGCTCCAGATTCACGGCACGGCCGACCTCGACATCCCCTACGACGGCACGATGGGACAGGGTTTCTCAGCCGAGTACCCCGGCGCGGTCGCGGTGGTCGAGCGCTGGGCGCAGCGAGCCGGCTGCAATCTCGATGCACTGGAGCTGCTCGCGCCGATCGACCTCGACGAGATCGTCGAGGGAGCAGAGACCCGCGTACAGCGCTACGCCGACGGCTGTGCAGATGACGTGATCGTTGAACTGTGGACGCTGGACGGGGTCGATCACTCGCCGTTCTTCTCAGACGACTGGCCCGATCACCTGCTCGGCTGGCTGCTGGGCGCGCGGGCCGGCTAGTGGCGCGCAAGCTGGGCGTCTTCGGTCTGGCGCTGCCGCTGATCGCCATCGTCGGCGCGCTCATCTTCCTGTTCGCCTTTGGCACCGACGCGCCGACCTTCGACGCCGGCGCGCGAGAGCTGGCGCGCACGAACACCGTCGTCCGGCTCAGTGAAGAACCCAGCGCCGCCCTCGTCGTGCCCGAGCAGGCCCCACAGTCGATGCCCATCCTGATCATCCTCGCCGACGACCAGCGTCACATCTGGCAGGCTGCGACGGACCTGAGATTGCTGCCGCTGGTGGAATCGGAGCAGTTCGGCATCCTGATCGCGCCCGGAGTCGCCGACGCCTCAATCTTGGCAGCGCTCGTCGAGGAGGTCGAGGCGTTGGTTGATGTGGAACTGGCAGCTCTGGCCGGCTTCGACGGCCAGCCGATGCGCCAGCTCTGTGCAGAGTGGAGTCACGCGATCATCGTCGCTGAAGCCAACGTGTCCTGCAAGAAATCAGCCGTCGCGATCGTGTCCGCGCGCGTGTCAGACGGCGAGAATCTCGGCGTCCGTATGGTGGAGGCGATGCGCGGGTTCCTGGAACTGGGAGCGGACAAGTGAACTCCGACGATCTGGTGGCCATCGCGGTGGACCCGACGCTGCCGCGTCGGCGGGCCGCGGCCGCCGCTCGCGAGGCGGCAGCAGCGTTGGACGACGCAGGCATCCCGATCAGGCGGCGCTGCTGGATCATCGCTGCCGGCGCCGACGACGCCCGCACCGCTCGAATTGTGGCCGCCGTCGCCGACTCCGTCGACGGCGCACGTCTCATCCTGCACGATCCGCATGAACCGGACGACTTGATCTTCCAGCGCCGATTGCCCGGCCAGCGTCGCGGCGGCGTCTATCTGAACGCGGACTGGATCAGCGCCAGCGCCCGCATCGTGATCGGCAACGCAGAGACGGTCGCCCGCGGCTTGTGCGGGTTCTTCAATCCACCCGAGTCAGTCGACGCCAATGACCTCGACGCAGACCTCGTCCTCGACTAGGCGCCTCGACTAGCCGCGGGGCAGGCCGAGACCGCGCGTGGCGATGATGTTGCGCTGAATCTCCGACGTGCCGCCCTCGATCGTGTTGGCGATGCTGCGAATGAACCCATACGCGTGCCGGCCGCGCCGCGGAGCGTCCCGCCCCTGCAGCTGACCGTGCAAGCCCAGCACCTTCACCGCAGTCGACTGGATCCGCTGGTTCAGCTCCATCGCGAACAGCTTCGCCATCGACGCCTCGTGATTCGGAATCAGGCCCTGGTTCTGCATCGAGACGATCCGGTAAGAGATCATCCGCGCCGTCTGCGTCTCGATGTAGCGGTCGGTCAGCGCCAGCTGCGTCTCGCGCCGATCAACGCTGGACAGGCCCGATCCGCGATTGTCCTTCGCGTAGCGGATGATGTCCTCGACCGACTGTTGCATGCCGACGGAGGAGCCGATGCTCGAGCGCTCAAAGTCAAGCGTGGTGACCGCGCCATACCAGCCGCGATTGACCTCGCCCAGGACATTGCGCTGCGGGATGCGGACATCCTCGAAGAACACCTCGTTGAACTCGTGCGTGCCGGCCATGTTGACCAGCGGACGCGTCTGAACCCCCGGCGACTTCATGTCGAGCACGAAGTACGTGATGCCGCGGTGCTTCGGAGCGTCGGGATCGGTCCGCGCGAGCAGAATCATCCAGTCCGACATGTGCGCACCCGACGTCCAGATTTTCTGTCCATTGACGACGAAGTCATCGCCATCCTTGACCGCGCGCGTCTGCAACGAGGCGAGATCGGAGCCTGATCCCGGCTCGGAGTAGCCCTGGCACCAGATCGCCTCGCCGCTCAGGATCGGCGGCAGGTGCTCCTGCTGCTGATCCTCCGTGCCAATCGTGATGATCGTGGGGCCCGCCATCCCGATGGCGATGCCGCCCGGTCGCGGCGCG
>JAJDZG010000050.1 GCA_022824765.1 Dehalococcoidia bacterium
GAGGGCGTGGAGCAGAATCTGGGAGCGGTCGCGCTGGATGGTCAGATGATCGACAAGCCGGTGCTCGAGCAAGCCGAGCACGTCCTGGCCCGAGCGGAGCAAATCGAGGTCATGGAGTCGGCGCGCTAGCGGAGCACCGAATCCACCGCGGTGATCTCGACGCATCTATCGTCACAGATCGTCAGAGGGTGCCTGGTGGGGGCTTGCCGAGGTGGAAGGCGCCGCTTCTTTCGTATGCGGTGTCGGCGACGTAGATGTGCTGGCTGGCGACGGTGATGTCGCGCAGCACTCGCTGCAATGGATGGTCACGGAATGCCGCCGCGCCGCCGCCGCTGTGGTGGGCGAAGCGGGCCACTGCCAGGCAGGTGTCGGTCACCCAGGCGACCATCGCCCGAATCTGCGCGTCTCGTGCGGGCGTCGTGGGTTGACCGGCTTCTCGGTCGGCCAGGGCCTGATCCAGCGTTGAGAGCGCGTAGGCGCGGGCGGCGTCGTAGCGGCAGGTCATCTCGCCGAAGTCGCGCTGGAACGCGCCGCGATCGGCGATCGAGCTGCCTTGTCCGAAGCGGGTGCGATGGGCAACCTCGCCGCGCAGGAGCTCCAGTGCGCGGCGCGCTGAGCCGAGCGCGATGCCTGTGTGGCCTGGGCTGAGGAATGTGATCGTCGGATTCTCGAACCAGGCGCCGCCGCGACTGGAATGAGCGCCGCCGAACGGCGTCGTGAACTGGGGACGCGCTTCCACGTCATGGGCCTGATAGTGGCAGCTGCCGGTGCCCTCGAGACCCATCGCGTCCCAGCTGTGCTCCACGTCGAATCGCGATTGTTCCAGCACGGCGCCGATGACCGGCGGCAAGCCGTCCTGGGGCGATGGTCGAGTGCCGTCTTGCTTGACCACGACCGCGTTGGCGAGCACCCAGTTGCAATGTCGAATGCCGCTCGCGAACGACCAGCGCCCGTTCAGGCGGAAGCTGCCGTCGGCTTGCGGGGTGGCGATGCCCTCCGGGTTGGCCGTGCCGGCGATGCGTGGGAAGCCGCCGCCGAAGACCGTCTCCAGGCCGCTGCCGTCTGGGAGGTGGGAGCCGGCCAGGCCGGCAGTTTCGGCCTGAATCATGGCGACCCAGCCGCTTGAGACGTCGGCGGCTGCCAGAATCTCGAAGGCCTCGACCTGGGTCGATGGATGCACGTCGAAGCCGTCCACTTCGCGCGGCGCGGCCATGCGGAAGAACCCGGCGTCCTGCAGCGCGCTGACGGCCGTGAGGGTGAGGGTCCTGGCCTGGGCCGATGCCTCAGCCTGCGCCGCCAGGACTGGGCCGACGGACTCGGCCCGCGCGATCCAGTCGGATCGTTCGCGCTGCCGTTCTGGGTCGCTGCGGCTCATTTTCGGTCCGCCATCCGCTGGCGACAGGACCATCCACCTGCCACAGACAAGCTACAACCCGGGACGGACGGGCAGGCCGAGCTGATGCTGGCCGCGGCGGATGTAGGCGGATTGGGTCTGGATCACGTGCTGGCTGGCGGTCTGGATGTCGCGCAAGAGACGGGCGAGGACGTTGCTGCTGTAGACCGCAGGTCCGCCGGCGTGCTCGTGGACCGTGCGCACGACATCTTCGGCGGCCTGGTGCGCCCAGCGCAGGGCGGCTCGGGCGCGGTCGTCCATCTGGACGGTTTCCTGCAATGAGTCGAGCGGAGCGCTCAGCAGTTGGTCGAAGAGATGATGGCCGTAGCCGTCCATCGCCTCGACGAGGGCGACGCAGCGTCCGAGGTCTGCCTGGAAGTGCTGTTGCTCGGCGATGGAAGATCGCTGACCGGTGCGAATGTGCGAGGTGGCCTGGGTGGTGATCTCTTCGATGGCTCGCCTGGCCACACCGAGCGGGAATCCGTAGCCGGCGGCGGTGAGGAAGGTGACGGTCGGGCGTGCCAGCCAGCCGTCGCCGCGCAGCGGCGGACGCTCGAAGCCGGCCAGGCACATCTCGTCGGGCACGAAGACGTTGTCGTAGCGGTAGTGCGTCGAGCCGGTGCCGCGCATGCCGAGCGTGTGCCAGGTGTCCTCGACGACGACATCGGCTTTCGGCGCCGCCGCGCAGAGCAACGGCGGCGGCTTGCCAGGCTCGGGTTCTTGTCCCGTGATTCGGGACATGGAGAGCACGTAGTCGGAGTGGTGAATGCCCGAGGCCCAGCCCCAGCGTCCGTTGACCATCCAGCCGCCGTCAACCCGCTCGGCCTCGCCCTCGGGCGCGATCGAGCCGCAGGTCACGGGCCAGCGCTGGTCGGCGTCGGCGAAGATGCGCTCGACGGCCGAGTCGGGCAGGCGCGAGGCGAGCCAGGCGGACTCGTGCGCTCCGATCAGCGCGCACCAGCCGGCGGAGGAGTCGTGCGATGTGATCTCGGCGATCACCTGTGTCTGCAACACAGGGTGCGCGCCGACGCCGCCCAGTTCGGTCGGCGAGCAGAGACCGAAGACGCCGACGTTGCGCAGCGCCGCTTCGGTCGCTGGCGAGAGTTGGCGCAGCGCCTCGTTGGTCTGAGACTCGGCGCGCAAGGTGTCGCCGATGGCGTCGATCCGCTCGCGCCAGTCGGCGAGCTGGTCGGACAGGGTGTTGGTCATGTTGGACCTCGCGTAGTGCTGCGTGATTCGGGTGCCCGCGCGTTTCCAGAAGCGTAGTGTGCAATCAGGCATGAGGAGGCAACCTGATAAGGAGGAATGCTGATGACGTGTCCGACCTGTAGGTTGCGATTCCATTGGCTCTTTTGATGTGGGCCTGAGCTGGGCGGGGGAGCCCCCTCCGCCCCTTCGGGGCACCTCCCCCGGAGGGGGAGGTATTGGGACGCGTCCCTTTGGGGCATCTCGCTCGCACTGATGATTGCCGGAGCCGCTATTGGGGCCGCCGCCGTCTGAGCGGCTTGGCTCATTCCTGGCGGCCGCGCCTGGCGCGGCCGCCAGCAAAGGAGTTGAACGGTGACTACAGAAAACAGAGCGTCGCCAGAGCGTCTAGAGTCTGGGTGGCGGGTGGCTCGCAGGCGAACAGGTGCTGTATTGCTGGGCATGGCATGTCTCAGTAGCGCACTCGGTTTACTTACAGTTGCCACGGTTGGTTCAGCACTCATGGTGCTGGGGATTGTGTTCCTTGGCATGTCGCTTGCTTTGCATGCGACGAAGCGCCGGCTGATGATCTCGATTCCAAGTGTTGCCCTTGGCGTGCTTGGCTTGATCATCATCATTGAGGCAAACGTGTGATTATGTTCGTTAGCAGCGAAGTCTGCCGACTTTGCTGACTTCGTCCGCACAACTCATCGCGTCGGTGCACGACGAAGAGTTCAGCGTGAGGTGGAAGTGGAAGACAATCGGCATGGACCATGACACTGAATGTGATGTCGAGTGACTCGCCCGCCGTGATGATGTGGATTGGCTTGGTTCTGGCTTGGTTCCGCTCCCCCTGTAAAGGGGGAGCTGTCACGGAGTGACTGAGGGGGTTTTGGCTCTCTTGTGGTTGGTGGTGTTGGTGGGGGAGTCCCCCCCTCCGCCCCTTCGGGGCACCTCCCCCGGAGGGGGAGGGTTTGGAGCGTGCCCCTTTTGGGGTACCTCGGCTGGTGGGAGTCCCCCCTCCGCCCCTTTGGGGTACCTCGCTCGGAGGGGGAGGGTTTTGGGGCTTTGGGTTTTTTTCTCGGGCGTAGACTGGGCTGAGTGGACCAGGTAGGAGGTTGGTATGGCCAGTGTGTCTGATGTCCGAGAGATTATTGCTGGCGATGGCGAGGTGGGCGCGGAGATTACGCGCAACGTGCGGCGCTGGGTTGATGAGCAGGTCATCCCCAATGCGGTCGAGCTGGAACATTCTGGCGAGTTCCCCGCCCAGATTCATGCCGATATGTGCGAGATGGGCATCTTTGGGATCACGTTTCCGGAGTCGCACGGCGGACTGGGGCTCTCGTTCGAGACGTACTCGGCCGTGATTGAGGAGATTTCGCGCGGCTGGATGGGGCTCGCGGGGATCATCAACACGAACGTGATCGACGGCTGGATCATCGACACGCACGGCACCGACGAGCAGAAGGACCGTTTCCTGCCTGGTCTGGCGTCGGGCGAGAAGCAGGGCTGCTTCACGATCACCGAGCCCAACGCCGGTTCCGACGCGCAGGCGATCCGCACGACCGCCTCGCGCGACGGCGATGACTACATCCTCAACGGCAACAAGCTGTTCGTGACCAACGGCGACCGCGGCGATGTCTACCTGGCGATGACCAAGACCGATCCGTCGGCGCAGCCGCGACACCGCGGCATCTCGGCGTTCCTGGTCGAGCAGGGCACGCCTGGGTTCTCGGTCGCGCGGACGATTGACAAGCTCGGCTACAAGGGTCCTGAGACGGCGGAGCTGTTCCTCGAGGACGCGCGCGTGCCGCGCGAGAACCTGCTCGGCGGGCAAGAAGGTCGCGGCTTCCAGCAGATGATCTCGGGGCTGGAGATTGGTCGAATCAACGTTGCCTCGCGCGCGACGGGCGTGGCGCAGGCGGCGTTCGACGCGGCGATCGTGTATGCGCAGCAGCGCGAGACGATGGGTCGCCCGATTGCGGAGCACCAGGCGATTCAGCTGAAGCTGGCTGAGATGGCGACGAAGATTCGCGCCGCGCGCCTGCTCACGCGCGACGCCGCCCGCAAGAAGGACTCCGGCCAACGCTCCGACCTCGATGTGGGTATGGCCAAGCTGTTTGCGACTGAAGTGGCGCTTGAGTGCACGCTGGAGTCGATGCGCGTGCACGGCGGCGTCGGCTACACGAAGGAGCTGCCGGTCGAGCGCTACTACCGCGATGCTCCTCTGATGGCGGTCGCCGAAGGCACGAACGAGATTCAGCGCATCGTGATCGCGCGGCGCCTGCTGGAGATGTACGCGGTCGACTAGCAGCAATTCAGCTCTCCCCCCGCCCCGCGGGGGGAGATGTCCCGTAGGGACAGAG
>JAJDZG010000106.1 GCA_022824765.1 Dehalococcoidia bacterium
CAGGAGAAGTGCCACACAGTGACACAAACCAAACCCTCCCCCACCAGCAGAGGTGTCACACAGTGACACAAATCAAAACCTCCCCCACCGGGGGAGGTGTCACGCAGTGACGGAGGGGGGCTCCCCATCCGCCACCCCACCAAAATCCGTCACTCCAGCCCATCCGAAATCTCGCCCCCCTCCATCAAAAGCCTCCTCCTCCAGGGGAGCTGTCACGCCGTGACACAAACCAAAACCTCCCCCACCGGGGGAGGTGTCACGCAGTAACACAAACCAAAAAACCTCCCCCTCCGGGGGAGGTGTCACGCAGTGACGGAGGGGGGCTCCCCACCCCTCACCCCAATCAAAATCCGTCACCCCACCTCGTCTGAAATCTCCCCCGAAGGCCACACATCAGTCAAATCAATCGTCAAATCGTCCGCAATCTCCGACGCAGTAGCAGAGTCCGGCCGTTCAATCCGAAGCGGCGCCCGCCCCGGACGGTAAATCCACAGCACCCGCTCATAAGCATCAACCAGCCAAGCCTCCCGCGCCCCCTGCGAGACCCACATCTCCATCTTCTCCTGAAGGCGATCAAGATCGTCCGTCAACGACCGCACCTCCACAACGAAGTCAGGACATGTCCGCCAGTTGCCTTCCACATCTGTGCCCATCGCCTCAATTCGTGCGCTGCTCGTCCACGCCGCATCCGGCAGCCGCACCGAGTTGTCAGGTAACCGGAACATGGCGCTCGAGCCCACAGTGATCCCGTCACCGCGCCGTTTCGTCCATGCCACGAGCTGAGCGAGGATCAGCGCCCCCCGCGCTTCGCTCATCGGAAATGATGGCGCCATGATCAACAGACAGCCTTCCTCGTCAACCTCGAATCGCAACAGTTCGTTTGCCGAACCCAATCGGCTCAGCGCCTCGTCGCTCAACTCCCAGGCGGCAGGCAGCTGTAGACGAAATGGACAGACCCCTTCCCCCCAAGCCAACCTCTCCTGAACGTCGCCACCGACCGTCCCCGTGGCCATTCCCTTGGACTGCGCAGTGACCATCTGACTCCTCCTGCCCGCTCCAACGCTAAACAGGCGACAACGCCCGCAGACGTGTCGTGATCGCACCAATCGACCGCGCAATCTGCTCCACCTGCGCCTCCGTGTTCGACTCACCCAGACTCAATCGAACCGTGCTGTGCGCAACGTCGCTATCCAGACCAATCGCCGTCAACACATGGCTCGGCTCCGTGCTGCCCGTGCTGCACGCGCTCCCCGACGACGCAGCGAACCCGTCCAAATCCAGCTGCAGCAAGATGCTCTCCCCCTCCACTCCCGGAAAACTCACGTTCAGATTGTTCGCCAGCCGACGCGACCAGTCCGCCGGACCGTTCAGTCGGATCGGATGAACCTGCTCCTGCAACTCCCGCCACAGACCATCCCGCAACCCCGACGCGTGAGCCGTCCGCGACGACCGCTCCGACTCCGCCAGTCCCAGCGCCTTCGCCAGCCCCACCGCCTGCGCCACCGACTCCGTGCCCGCCCGTCGTTCCTCCTCCTGACCGCCGCCCAGCTGAATCGGCTCCAGCGGCGTCCGACGCCTCACGTACAGCGCTCCCGCACCCTTCGGACCATAGATCTTGTGAGCCGTCAGCGACATCAAGTCCACGCCCAGCGCCGCCGGTCGGATATCGACCGCGCCCGCCGCCTGAACCGCATCCGTATGCACGATCGTGCGCCCGTTGCGCTCCTTCACCCCCCGCGCAATCTCCGCCAGCGGCTGAATCGTCCCGATCTCGTTGTTCGCCAGCATGATGCTCACCAAAATCGTGTCATCACGCACCGCCGACACCGCCGCGTCGACATCCACAAACCCCTCCCCGTCCACCGGCAGCACCGTCAGCTCGAAACCCTCCCGCTCCAGCTGCTCCATCGGATGCAGCACCGCGTGATGCTCCGTCGCCTGCGTGATGATGTGCCGCCCCGACTCCCGACGCGCCAACGCCGCCCCGCGAATCGCCAAATTGTCCGACTCCGTCCCGCCCGACGTCAGCACCACCTCACTCGCCGAACAATCTAGCGTCTCCGCAATCTCATCTCGCGCCTGATCCAGCAGCGCCCGCGCAACCTGCGCCTCTCGGTAAATGCCCGACGGATTGCCCCAGCCTCGCTCCAGCACCGCAATCATCGCCGCCAGCACTCGAGGATCCAGCGGCGTCGTCGCCGCATGATCGAAATACGCGCGCGCAACAGGCTGACCGCCGTTTGTGAAATCTCTGCTGTCTGTGCTGTCTGCCATGTCTGTCATGTCATCAGCGTAGCGTTCCAGACGCTCGGCAGAACTCGGCAGTAGCCGCAACGCCTCCCTCTCCGCTATGATGACCGCATCAACCGTCTGACCCTCAAGATCGGATCGGAGCTCCTCATGGTCTTTCAGATGACGGAAATGCTTGACGTGACCGACCTGGCCGCCGACAAGGCCAAGTCGCTGCTCGAGGACAAAGGCTTCGCCGAAGGCGCCCTGCGCGTCTTCGTCGTCGGCGGCGGTTGCTCCGGCTACCAGTACGGCATGGCCCTCGCCACCGACGCCGAGAACGGCGACCAGATCGTCGAAAAAAACGGCGTCCGCTTCCTCATCGACGAAGAGTCCGCGCCACTCATCGCCGGCTCCCGCGTCGACTACATCGACGACGTCATGAAGCAGGGCTTCTCAATCTCCAACCCCAACGCCGTCCAGTCCTGCGCCTGCGGCACCAGCTTCGACACCGCCGGCGGCGACGGCGCCTCCCAGGCTCGCTCCTGCGTCTAGCCGCCCGCGTTCCCTAATCAACCATGGCCCGCATCTCGCAACTGCTTGATGCGGGCCCAAGCCTGTCCTTCGAATTCTCCGCACCTCGCGACGCCGACGGCGCCAACCGCCTGCGCCAAACCCTCGCCCGCCTCGCCACGCACCGTCCCCAGTTCATGTCCGTCACCTACGGCGCCGGCGGCGCCACCCGCGGACCCACCCGAGACTGGGTCCGCGCCATCCGCGAAAACTACGCCAACCTCGGCGTCGAGGCCATGCCTCACCTCACCTGCGTCTCCCACAGCAAGCGCGAAATCAACGAAATCATCAACGACTATCGCGCCGACGGCATCGAAAACATCCTCGCCCTGCGCGGAGACCTCCCCCACAACCAGCCGCAACCCTCACAAGCCTTCGACACCGCCGTCCAGCTCGCCGCCTTCATCCGCCAGCGCGCCTCCTGGGACATCGCCGTCGCCGCC
This sequence comes from Dehalococcoidia bacterium, assembly GCA_022824765.1. Taxonomy (GTDB): domain Bacteria; phylum Chloroflexota; class Dehalococcoidia; order Bin125; family Bin125; genus Bin125. The sequence continues at coordinate 3,246 of JAJDZG010000106.1, forward strand.
CACCCCGAGGGTCATCCGATGGCCGCCAGCCCACAAGCAGACCGCGACCATCAAGCCGCCAAACTCGCCCAGGCCGACTTCGCCATCACCCAGTTCGGATTCCGCAGCGAACACTACGACCGCTTCCTCCACGACCTCCGCGCCAGAGGCATCGACACCCCAATCATCCCCGGCCTCATGCCGCCCACCAACGTCGCCGGCATCCAACGCATGTCCGCCCTCAACAACACCGAGTTCCCCACAAACATCCGCGAACGACTCGAAGCCGCCTCCAGCCCCGCCCACCGACGACAAATCGGCGTCGAAGTCGCCGCCCAACTCGGCCGCGAGCTCCTCGAACTCGGAGCCCCAGGACTCCACATCTACACCATGAACTTCCCCCGAGCCGCCGCCGAAGTAGCAACCACCCTAGGCTGGCCCCCCACCTAAACAAAAGAGAGAAAAACCCTCCCCCTCCATCAAGAAAACCCTCCCCCTCCGGGGGAGGTGTC
>JAJDZG010000127.1 GCA_022824765.1 Dehalococcoidia bacterium
TGTTGCTGTAGGCGATACGTATGTGGCCCATCGATGATCAAACTGATGCATCATCTTTGCCTCATATAGAGGGGCCATCCCAGCTCTCGGCGCATCGGCGTACAGATTAGAGTCGCCAGACATATCAAATATCCTCATGAAGCCGTCGAGCTGAAACGAGTGCGCGTGAAGCAATCTGAGTCGCTTGCCATATTGAAGAGGCCTTGTCTGAACGTCACGTTCCACTCCTTTGGAAGTGCTTCGAGTCGCCTGCCATATGGAAGATCGTATGGAAGCGAATATTCCAGAACTGCCGGTCGGTTGGGGGGGGGGTAGCACTCTCGTCGAGAAGGACGGGCACGCGCTCATAAATCTCACGCGTCAACTCGGCGTCGCGACGAGTGCGAAAGATGGGACAGTTACCGGTGTTCGGATTGATCAGCGCAAAGTCATCCGCCGACAGCGTGAACCGGCGGCCATCGTCTTCCAGGTCGCGAGCTTCGTGGAGGAAGAATGCAAATGTCATCGGACCGTCATGCCATCCCAGCGTGTACAGTCCAAATCTGAGCATGGTCCCGACTTCGGCAAACAGCTTTTTCTGATTCTGATACTCAAACAGACTCACCAGCTGGCCCTTCTGGACGAAGTCGCCGAAGAGGTCTTTGGTGTTGTTGTCGGTGGCGAGGCCGGTGGGGCAGACAAAGCCGGCGCGCCCTTGCTGGCTGAGTAGGTCGCGGTCGAGCTCGGCGAAGACCTGGTAGAGGTTGACCTGACCCTTCGCGCCGAGCGGGAACCGGCCTGAGGCGCGAGTGAACTCGCTTTGCGACTCGGCCAGGTGCTTGGCTTGGTGGAAGTCGGCGAGCAGTGCGGGATCGGATTCGGAGAGGGCGGCGATGGCTCGCTTGCGGGCGGCAGCGTTGCGCGCGTTGGCGATCTCTGGGTCGCGTGCGGCGAACCATTCCTTCTCCTGCAGCGCGTATCGCTCCCACGGCGGATTGCCGAGCACTACGTCGAAGCCGCCGTCTTCGAACACGTCGGGGAACTCGAGGGGCCAGTGGAAGTAGGGATGCTCTCGGCTGGCGGCCATCGCGATGCCGTTGACCTGGGCGCGGTGCTGCGAGCGCACGTCGTCGCTCGTTGGGACCAACGCTTCCGACTCCACCGTGAGCGGCGCGAAGAAGGCGTACGTCCACAGGTCGCAGGCCGTGCGCTCGGTCAGGCCGTCCTCGCGCAGCATCTGGTAGATGGCTTCCTTGTCCCGCACTGCTTCCGGGGTGTCGTCCGGCATTTCGCGCAGATCGCGATAGTCAGAAGCGACGTTGCGCTGCTCGGCAATGCTGCGGCGCAGACCCTGCTCACCCTTCTTGTGCCGCTTGTTCAGCGCCTTGACCCGCTTGGCCACCTCTTTGTCGTCGCCGGTCAGCGCTTTGTAGGCGCCGTCCGGGATGCCGTCTTGCAGCACCTGCAGGTCGTAGACGCCGATCAGCGAGTCGCCGTGCTTGATGTGGTGGTCGAGGAAGCTGAGCGGTCGTCCTGGCGCGTGACCCTCGATCCAGAGTGCGACCTTGCAGAGGTCAACGGCCATTGGGTTCTTGTCGACACCGTAGATGCAGCTCGGCACGACATCACGCATCGCGGTGCGGATCGCCTCGGGCGCCGGCTCACGCTCGCCGGTGCGTACTCGTGCCAGCTCCCGCGCGATCCGCCGTGCGGCGGCAAGCAGGAAGTGTCCGCTGCCGGCCGCCGGGTCGATCGCGGTCATCGAGAGCAGCGCCTGTTCCTGAGCATCCTGGTCGCGGCCGGCGTCCTTGAGCCGCTGCTCGACCACTGGCACGAGCGCCGAGCCGATCAGCTCCTGGACCAACTCCCGCGGGGTGTAGTAGGAGCCCGTGTTTTTGCGTCCGCCACCAGCTGTGAAGCGGAAGTTCCACATCTCTGGCTGATCGGGATTGGCGCTGTCGATCACCGGCTCGAAGTCGAGCAGAGACTCGTAGACCGAGCCGAGTTCCTCGACGTCGAGCGCCGCGTAGTTGACTCTGCGCGTCGTCTGTCCGTCGTCGAATCGTCCCAGCCGATCGATTGCTTCGAGCAGCGCGGCGTTGCTGATTCGCGCGGTTTCCAGTCGCCGGCAAGCGAGGTCGCCGAAGAGCTCGCCGTTGAGCGCTTGCAATCCCAGTTGCGAGGCGAGTGCGTCGTCCTGGAAGATGCGGAACGTGGTCAGTAGTCCTTGCCAGAGGTCGCTGTGGCGAGATGACTCTCGATGCTGTGCATCGGGCCGCCCTGCCCGAGTTCGCAGCTGAGTCACGCTGTAGTAATCCTCGTAAACCTGCCGCCCCCTGCTCCGGTCAGGGGTGGGCTGCTCAGAGGTCTCAGCGGGGAACAACAGCCCGCGCTCTTCGGCGACCATGAGGAACAGCAGGCGATAGATGAGCCGCAGGAGTTCGCGGTTGTAGTCGAGGGCGGAGTACTGGCCACTCTCGATCTGGCGCCGCAACGCCTCGGACTCGGGATGCTGCAGGAAGCTGCGGCCCAAACCCTCAAGCGCCGCCTCGACGCCGTCGCGCAGCTTGTCGCGAACGCGTCCGCCCTGTTCGATCCCCAGCTCGAACCAGCGCTCCAGCAGGCAGGTGTGCGCATCGTTGGCGCCGCGGGGAAAGCGAGTGCGGTGAAGAATCCGATAGAGAAGAGCGAACTCCGCGTACTGCGAGCCGGTGATCATGCCTTCGAGGTCGAACTCGAGGTACGTGGGCCTGGTCATCCGCTGCGAATCCCGCAGGACGCGGAGCTTCGAGCCATTGGTCACGATGCCCCAGAGCGCATCGTCGCGGTTGAGGAACTCCTGCACCAGAGAGTGCGGCGCTCGCCCACCTCGCGGCGGCCGGCGGTCCAGTCGGTACTGTGAGCCGACGATGTGGACGGGGGGCGAGTGCTCTGCGCTGCCCGCGAAATGAGAGATGCTGTAGTCGACGCCGGCGATCGTTGTGCTTCCGCGCCGGAAGACCAGGTCGCCTTCGTGATATCCGAGCAGACCGAAGAAGGGGATCATCCATGCGGTGCGGGTCAGGGTCGTGTACTGGTCCTCTGCGCCGCGATCGAGGCGCCGCTGATAGCTGTCCCAGTAGGACTGCGCGTCGGAGAAAGCGCTCTGGATCTCGTCTGATAGGCGTCCGCCCTCAAGCCCAAAGTCCTCCGGGCGCTGGCCCTGCCCTTGACCATCCGAAATCTGGTCGAGCAGGTCAGGCGCGAAGAGTCCGCCTTCAACGGTGATTGTGGCCCAGGCCATCAGCGCGCCGCCGATCCGTCGGGCACGAAGACGTAGCAGCCTAGGATGTCGGGCGGTTGGTGGGCCGTGACCCGGGCGGCCCGTCCGCCAATCTGATCGCGAAGCCGAACATGGGCGTCGCGCAACTCGGCTCGCCGGTGCTCGACAAGGTCGGCGTACCAATCCCCACGTTCTCCGAGGATGGAGAGCATTCGCTCAACGTGCTCAGCGCGTTCGGGTTGGTTGAGATTCCGCGTCGGCTGAGCCCGGTCCATGAGCCGCAGCGCTTCCTCACTGTCAAGCCAGACGAGTGCGCCGGTCTCGCGTCGGAATGCGGTCGGGACGATTTCTTCAGCGAACAGGTCGTTTCCGTGCTCGCGAATCGTATAGCGGAAGCGGAGCAGGAGGACCGCCGTGCGCAGTGCGACGTCGGCAGTTGCGATCGCTCCACAGCGTGAGACCATGGCGTCGCCGTCTTCACTCAATGCGGCCCCGAGAATTTCGTGCGCCAGGCGCTCAACTTCCGGGGCATTGCGCCCCAAGCGGGCGAGGTCGACGAGCTCAGGCTTGACCAAGCGCTGGGCTGCTTCTGCACAGAAGTCAGCGAGGTCGTCTTCAGAGCCGAAGATCGGCTGAATGGCGTCGAGTTCGGCCTGCACATCGTCGGGCGAGATCGTGTGCTGGGCAAAGCGCGAGCGTCGGCGTGACTCATGGTCCGCTGCCGCCTCCCACTGTTGGTGGAACTCCGATACCTGTGGGGTCATCAGGTCAAGCTGAAGCTGCTCAGCGTTGCCGGATCCGCGCAGCAGGACGCTTTCGATCACGGCGTTGAGCACATCTTCCGAGCCAACCGGCACCGGCACGGAGATCCCGAGGCTGCGATAGATCGCGCGTGCTTTCTCAATCAGGACGCGCATGACCACCAGGTCAATCTGGTTGTTCAAGCCCACCAACGTGGCGACGCGCACCACTGGCTTGGTCTGGCCGTAGCGGTCAACGCGGCCTTCACGCTGTTCGAGCCGGTTCGGGTTCCAGGGAAGGTCGTAGTGGATAACGGCGTTCCAGTCTTGCTGGAGATTGACGCCCTCCGAGAGGCAGTCCGTCGCGACCAAGATGCGATGCTCGGCGCGAGCCAACTCGTCGACAATCTCTCGCCGTTGCTCTGAGTCGCCATCGGAGCCAGTCACCGAGCGGGCCTGTAGGCGGGGAAAGTCATCCTGTAGTTCTCGCTCAAGCCGTTCAGCGACGTACGTTGCGGTATCGATGTAGCGGCAGTAGATGATTGGCGAGTACCCATCGCGGAGCAGTTGTCCTGCGATCTCGGCGCAGCGACGCAACTTAGCGTCGCGATTGAATCCCGCCAAGGCGTCGGCCCGATTGAGAAATCCGCTCAGGCGCCGACGCTCGCCGTCCGACAGCGCCAGCTCCGGGTCGTCCAGCGCAGCCGTCGGCACGAAATCTGGAGTTTGGTCATCCTCAGAGGAGTCGAGGATCTGCGCGCGGTGCCAATCAAGGTCGTCGCATTGGCCGTTTCCGCCGCGTTCGACGGTGCGTTCGCGTCGCCGCGCGAGCATGGCCGTCGCGGACGCCGGACTAGACAAGAGACAGCGCAAGATCGCAATGGCCGCCCAATATCGAACTCGCTGCCGCTGAGATTGATCGGTGCCGCCCGCCACGGACTCCCGGCAGTATGAGAGCACGTCCTCGAACAGCCGTCGGTACTCTTCGTTCAACTGATAGGTGAATTGCTCGGGCTCACGCTCCGGGAATGGGGTATCTGCGCCGAGCCAACGCTTGAGGTCGCGGCGTTGGCGTTGGATCAAGTGCCTCGCGAGCCTATCTGGTTGTATCTCGTCCTCGGTATCGAACCCGGGATCGAGCAACCCGAGGAGCGAGCGGAACGATTCATCCACTCCACTGTGAGGGGTCGCGGTCGCCAGAATCAGATGGGAATCGGGATGCTGCATGGTGAGTTCGCGCAGCAACTCGTAGCGCCGATGCTGGTTGGCCGCTTCACCGCGCGGTCGAGCGGATGTGTGCGCCTCATCGACGATGAGCAGGTCGGGCGCGTTGGCGATGAAGTGATCGCGGTATCGATCGGACTTCACAAAGTCGATGGAGCAGACGACGTGTTGATGGTGCTGGAACACATTCACGTTCGGAGGGAGCCGGCGCTCGAGTCGCGCCATCCGGGAGGGCTGCACGATGGCTGCCTCGATATGAAACTTGGATTTCAGCTCGTCAGCCCACTGTTCGCACAGATGGGGCGCACAGAGTATGCCGACGCGCTGCACGACCCCGCGATCCAGCAACTCGCGGGCAATCATTCCCGCCTCGATGGTTTTGCCCACGCCCACATCGTCCGCAATGAGCAGTCGAACTGGATCGAGCTTGAGCGCCATCAACAGTGGGACGTATTGGTACGGCCTCGGGGTCACCGAGAGGCGTCCGAGCGAACGGAATGGACCCGCTCCGCTGCGTAACGCCAATCGGGCAGAGTCGAACACGAGCCGAGCGCCTGCGATGTCGGAAGCTCGTTCAGGGACAGGCAGGTCGTACCGCGTGGGCTTGGGTTCCTCCGATTCCAACGAAGGAAGCAGGCCAATCGCCTCATGCTCTGGGCCGTCAATGGGGCGCAGCCTCAGCAAATCGTCAGCGTCGCTGGGCAGAACGACCCAATCCCGGTTGCGGAACTCCAGCAGCGTCCCCGGCGTTTGTTTTGTCATGTAGGGAGGCTAAGTGCGCTGGCGAGAACGCGCACCAGCAGGCTGAACCGAACGCCTTGATTCGATATGGAGAATTTCCTCACCCACCTAGGCGAGTGCCCGAGCGACTGGGTCCCTACCGGCGCTACTTCTAGAGCGGCTACGCCCGGCGCGACCACGGGGGAGCAGGGCCCTTGGTGCTGTTTGTCTTCGAGTGGGCCGTAGCCGAGCAGACCTTCGTCGAGGTCGCCGCCAGGCTCGACCACGCCCCCCTTCGTCAGTACCCATACCGACGTGCTCGCCGAGGAAGGAGTCCTGGGCGAGTCCTGGCGCCTGCCGCCTCCGCAACCGCCAAGACGACGGCTTTTGCACGGCCTGGGGGCTGTCGAAACTTCCCCAATCGCCCGTCTCGAGCGCTTCTTGTAGGGGCCTCCCCTCCCCACCCCCTGTTGGACAACTGTCCAGCACAGAACCGCCGTTCTGCGCTGGGAACGCCGGTTCCACATCACAGGGCTGTCCGGCTTTTATCCAGTCGCACATCCCCGTCGGGGCAGTTGAGCGC
>JAJDZG010000158.1 GCA_022824765.1 Dehalococcoidia bacterium
ATTGCAGACGAGCGAGGTATCAGTCACATACGGCGCCAGCCGCGCCCAATGCTCGCGATACGTCCCATAGACCTCGTCGAAGTCCAACGGGTCGACGCCGTAGAGCTTGGTCAACATCTCATTCTTGTAATCCAGCACCAGCCGCAGTCGCGCCATGAAGCCCTCAGCGTCCGCCAGCTCCGACATGCGGATGCCCCAGCGCGCGACCTTGTCCGAGAACGCCGGACCCACACCCTTGCCAGTCGTGCCCACAGCCGCCGAACCCCGGAACTGCTCCTCCTGCTGGTCGATGATCGGGTGCCACGGCATGACCAGGTGCGCCCGATCAGAAACCATCAACCGATCAGTGCTCACCCCGCGCGTCTCCAGCATCGTGATCTCGTCGATCAGCGCCTGCGGATCAATCACCAGCCCGTTCCCAATGATCGCCGTCTTGTCGGGATAGAAAATGCCAGCCGGAATCAGATGCAGCGCAAACTTGCCCTTCTCGTTCACGATCGTGTGGCCCGCATTGTTGCCCGCCGAATAGCGGACGACGATCGACGCCCGTCGCGCGAGCAGATCAACGACCCGGCCCTTGCCCTCGTCTCCCCACTGTCCGCCGATCGCTACGACAGCCGGCATCGTGACCCACTCCAACTGACCCGCGCGAGCCGTCTGCTCGAGCGCTCCCTGCTGAGACCGGGGCAAGACGCGAACGCAACAGCCGCCACGATCCGCAGGCAATCGTACCACCGTTTCGACACCAGCAACGCGCAACGCACGCCCAAAGCACGCGCGCCACCCACGCCACGCCTGACCTTTACCCTGACGGCATGAGCGACCCGCAGGAACTGCCGCCTCCCCCGGCGGCGACCATCATTGAGCGCAAAGTCTCGCTGGACGGTCGCGTCCTCGAGTTTCCCCTCGAACGCTGGCTCGTATCGCCCCAGCTCGTCGTCGGACGCTGGGTCGCCGATCACGACCCGCGCGCCACCAGCCGCTACCCAGGCGCAGCGGGATTCACCAGCTGGGGCGTCTGGTGGCCAGAACGACCCTACAGCGCCTACCGACTGCATCGGCCCGACGGGTCGCTGCGCATCTATCGGCTCGACACCGTCGACCGCGTGATCTGCGACGGCAGCGTCCTCGAGTTCCACGACCTGCTGCTGGACGCGCTGATCCGTCCCGACGGCGAGGTATCGATCGAAGATGAGGATGAGGTGGAAGAAGCGCTGTCACAAGGCCTGCTCGGCATCGATCAGCGCTGGCGCATCGCCTGGACTCGCGACCTCTACCGCGATCAGGCAGGCCTGCTGACGCAGCGCATCGACGCCGCGATCTCAGAAGCAATCGAGGCGGTCCGCCGCGAACAGCAAGACGCGGAACGCTAGTCTCCCTCGAGCGCGCCGCGCAGGCGCGGATCGAGCACATCGCGCAGACCGTCGCCGATGATGTTGAGGCTCCAGACCAGCAGCGCGATGCACGCCCCAGGGAAGACCCATAACCACCAACCGCTGCCAGTGATGATCACCTGCCGGCCCTCCGAGACCATCCCGCCCCAGGTCGGCTCCGGCGGACGGATACCCAGTCCGAGGAATGACAATCCCGCTTCCGCGATGATTGCGAAGCCCGCGCCCAGCGAAACCTGCACGATCACCGGCTGGAAGCTGTTCGGCAGCACGTAGCGCATCATGATCCGAAGGTTCGAGGCCCCGATCGTGCGTCCCGCCAGCACATAGTCCTGCTCCCGCACCGATAACGCCATCGACCGCGCGATCCGGGCCACCCAGGGAATGTTTGCGATACCGACCGCCACGATGATGTTGATGATGTCCCGCCCCAGCACCGAGACAAGCGCGAGCGCCAGGATCAGGCCGGGGAAGGCCAGCACCGCGTCCATCAGCCGCATCAACGCTTCGTCCACCACGCCTCTCGCATAGCCTGCCGCGATCCCGATCGGCAGGCCGAAAATCGCCCCGAACAGCGACGCGCCGAAGCCCACGGCCAGAGCCGCCCGTGTCGCGTTGAGCACACGCGAGAACGTATCCCGGCCAATCTTGTCCGTGCCGAAGGGATGGTCGCCGTTGGGCGACTGCCACGAGACATAGAGACCGTTCTCGTCCGTCGCCTGCTCTTCGTAGCCAGGAATCGGAAACACGTCCACGAAGATCGCGATCAACACGAACGCCACCAGGATGAACATCGCCGGCTTGACCAACCGCACCCGCAGGAATCGACGCATGAAGGTGCGCAGCGGCTCCATCCGTCCGCTCTCCGTCGGAATCGGGTAACCGCCCGCCGTAGTCTCCGCTGCCGCCTGCTCAGCCATAGCGGATCCTCGGATCGAGCACGCCATAGGAGATGTCGGTCAGCAGGTTCGCGATCACGATGGCGATAGCGATGACCAGAATCATCGCCTGCACGATCAGCAGGTCGCGCTGCAGCGCCGCCTGAACGAGCCAGCGTCCCATGCCGGGAATGTTGAAAATCTGCTCCACGATCACGGCGCCGGCGAAGACGCGGGCCAGCAACAGCCCGACAATCGTCACGACCGGCAGCAAGCCGTTGCGCAACGCGTGCAGCGCGATCACACGCCGCTCGCGCAGACCCTTCGCCCGCGCCGTCCGCACGTAGTCCTGACGCATCACCTCCAGCATCGACGACCGCGTCTGCCGCGCGACAATCGCCGACAGCACCCAGCCGACCACGATCGTGGGCATGATCAACGACTTGATCGACGCCACAGGATCGACCCAGATCCGTTCGAATCCAGCCGCCGGCAGCACATTCCAGGTCACTGTCAGCAGCAAGATCAGCACCAGACCGGTCAGATAGTCAGGAATCGCCACGCCGCCCACAGAGACCATCGTGACCACCCGGTCAGCGAGCGAGTTGGGCCGGATCGCCGACAGCACGCCAGCCGGAATACCGATCAGCATGCCCACCACAATCGTGGCCACGCCGACATGCAAGGTGTTCTGCAACCGCTCGATCAGTTCACCGCCGATCGCCCGGCGCGTGAGCGTCGAGTTGCCGAAATCGCCCTCCGTGAAGATGCCCGCGATCCAGTCGCCGAACTGCGCCACGACCGATTTGTTCAGGCCCAGCTCTTCCTCAATCTGCGCCCGGCGCTCCTCAGATATCGCCTCACCCTCGCCCGATAGCGCCGCAACCGGATCGCCCGGCAAGATGCGAAAGATCCCGAACGACGCAATCGCCACAAGCACTACGACGAAGATCGACTGCAGAACGCGAACCGTGATGTACGTCCACATTGATGTGTCGCTCGACTAGTGCTTGCTCGTCGTCATTGCGCAATACGCCCCCAACCGCGGCGGGGCCATGCAGCGGCCTTGCCCCGCCGCGAGATCAGCCCTGCTGGGCTGTTGGCGGCGCCGCGACTAGACCTCGTTGCTCCACAGCCAGCGGCTCTGCCACTTGCCTTCGCCGTTGAAGAGCGTCTCCTCCGCGTTCTGGATCGCATTGCGGACGCCCGTGAAGTTCACCCCGTACAGCATCGTGTAGAAGTGACCCTCGCCCACGATGATGTCGTTGATCTGCGAGTAGTAGTCGCGCCGCTCTTCGACGTCGAACGTCGCCCGACCAGCCGAAACCAGTCGGTCGAGCTCCGGGTGAATCGGGCTGGCCACATCCTGCGCCGCCGTCGGGTTGTACACGCCCGACTCCGTGTAGGCGAGCGAGGCGATCCAGTCCGGCTCCGGGTAGCGGCTCCAGCCGGTCAGCGTCATGTGGTACTCGCCGTTCTCGAAGAACGCCGGAATGAACTGAACCAGCTCGAGCGGCTCGAAGACCACGTCGATGCCCAGCACTTCCTTGATCTGCTGCACGTAAATCTGGCAGGAGTCGATCTTGACCTGGTTGACATACGTCGTCAGCGAGAGTCCGCCCTCGGCGTTCAACGCGTCCACGTCCACGCCAGACATCTGCAGCAGCTCATTGGCCCGCTCGCGCCGATCGGCGATGTTCGGGTAAGCCACCTGCGGGTTGCCCGGCACCTCGGAATAGGCCAGCGTCCCGTTCGGCCACTGACCGCCCAGCGCCTGGATCATCAGGTTGTTGTGCACCGCCTGGTTGACCGCCTCAGGGTGCACCGCGTGCATCAGCGCGAGCCGCAAGTTCATGTTGTCCAGCGGCGGCTTCGCCGAGTTGAACACGAGAATCTCGGACACGAACGCGCCCTGCATCTCCACGATCCGCCAGTCGGGATGCTCCTCCACCTGCGGATTGAACTGCGGCTCCGGGATGAACATCGTGTCCAGGTCCCCCGCGAGACCCGTCGCAATCAGCGTCGAATTCTCCGTGATGATGTCGTAGCGCATCTCGTCGAAGTACGGCAGCTGCGCGCCCGTCGCCGCGCCCGGCGTCGGACCGCGCATCCAGTGATCGGGGTTCCGCTTGCCCAGCACGTGCGACTGGTCAACCCACTCGACGAACGAGTAAGGGCCCGTCCCGACCGGGTTCAGGCCGTACTCATCGCCCAGCTCCTCCGCCGTGGGCACGTGAATCATCGCGCCGGCGCGGTCGCCCAGCAGGTGCATCACCGCCGCCGACGGCTCGTCCAGCAGATACGTCGCCGTCGTCGCGTCCGGCGTCTCGACCGTGTGCACGACCTCGAAGTTCGCCTTCGGCGTCGACGCCGGGTGCGACGTCACGCGCTCCAGATTGAGCCGCACATCCTCGGACGTGAACGGCTCCCCATTGTGGAAGTTCACCCCGTCGCGCAGCGAGAAGATGATCGTGGTGTTGTCCGGGAACTCCCAGGTCTCGGCCAGCGAAATCTCGCCCAGCTGGTTGTTCTCCGTGTCGTGCATCACCAGATAGTCATGGAACGGCTGGAAGAAGTAGGCGTCAGTCCCCGACGTCCCGGTGTGCGGGTCCAGCGACGTGGTGTTCAGGTGAACACCCGCGCGCCACATCGGCGCGATGCCCGGTCCGCTCGGATCGGCCTGAGCGACCGCAGCCTGTTGCTGCTGCTGCTCCTGAGCGTCCGACGGCTGATCCTGCTGCTGCGCCTGCTGCTCAGCCATCGCTTCCTGCTGCTGCGCCTGCTGCTGCGCTTGCGCGGCCGACTGACCGTCATCGTCATCGTCGCCGCAGCCAACCAGCGCCAGACCAGCCGCGCCCACGCCAGCTCGGGCCGACGCTCGCAGCAGCGATCGGCGCGACATCTTGTTGCGCTTCATCCGAGTCCAGTATTTGCGCGTGCTCATAGAATCCTCCATTGCTTCACGGCTTGCTCGCTCGCAAGCCGTCGTCCGCGAGAGGCTAGCAGGTTTCAGGGAGCGTGTCCCACATAAACAGGCAAATCAGGGCAATGAGAACTCCAGCGGCGCCCCGTCCGCGTTCCGATTCGTGCGGACCGCGCTCAGACGCACAAAGCCAGCGCTCGTCGCAAACTCCGCCTCGGTGACCAGCGAGAGGAAGACACCCTGCGCCGCATCGCTCGATGCGATCGTGAGCCTCGCCGAGTAGATTTCAATCCGGTCCACGCTGCCGCCGCCGCCGATCAACTCGGCAATCTCGCTCTTCAGGATGCCCGCGATCGTCTCGAAATGCGCGTCACCCGGCTCGACCCCAAACGTGTAAAACTCCAGCTCATACTCCACCGGCAGGCTGCCCTGCTCCAGCCGCGCCACCGACGGTTCCAGATCCAGCAGACCACCCAACGGCGCCAGATGAAGTCGATCGGGATTGCTCAGAAACGCATCCACCGACCCGCTGTCGAAGCCCAGCAGTTCAGGCGTCGACGCCGTCCACACCGTCTCGCCGTCTTCAACGCTGCTGGTCCAGATGCCGTCGCGAGACCAGATCAACCCATGCGGGTCCGTGCCGTCAATCGCCACAGTCGTCTCATAGACGCCCTGACCGCGCGAGCTGCGCCGAACGCCCTCCGCCCGCCGCGACACGCCATCGATCTCAGCCTCGATGCTGAAAGAGATGTCAAGCTCATTAGCCCCAGCCTGCCAGAGAGCGGCCTGCTCGAGCAGCGCCGCCGGATCGGACATCCACTCGCCGCCGTCCGAGCTGTACGACGCGCCATCCGACGCTCCGTCGCCGCTCCCGTTCGTCGCGGTCGCGTCGAACATCGATCCATCGACCAGCGGCTGCGGGGTCGGAAACGCCACCGGCTGATTCCAGCTCACCATCCGCAAGACGCTGGAGACGAACAGCTCCTCTTGTTCCTCTTGCTCATCCGAGTCTGCGCCAAGGCTGAACACGTCCTCAAGCGTCACAACCGACTCGATCAACAGCGGCGCACCGGAGCTCTTGGCGATCGCCAGAGAGATCCGCATCATCTCAATGCCGACATCCTCGATCTCCATCCCCTGCGCGCGCAGCTGGCTCGCCGCCGCATCCGTCAGCTGCTCAACGTCGATCCCGCATTCGATCAGCCAGACGGCCTCTCCCTCAATCTCAGACTCCACGACCGACCCGCCGACCACGTCGAAGCAACCGAAGGCCTGTTCCGTCAGCTGCTCAGGATTCGCCAGATCGGACGGATTGGCGCCCAGCAACACGCTGAGATCGTCAAGCGTGCTGCCCAAATCGTCGCTCAGGTCCACCCAGCCAGGCATGCCCGGCAACGAGAGGTACGCCCCGTCCGCTTCGATCAGCATCCGCATGACCAGCGGCTCATCATCATCGAAGTCGAGGCCGTTCAGCCCGCCCGCAAGGTCGGCAAAGTGCGTGTAATCAATCGTGGTCAGAATCTTCAGCGGCTCCCGCTGAGCCGTAACCTCCGAAGCAACATCAGTGACCGGCCCGCCAAGGTTGAGTTGAGTCTCGACGGTCATCTCAAACGACGTCAGACTCTCAACCCACGCTCGGTGGGCCTCAACCGCCTCTGCCAGCAGCGGATCAATCTCGCGGCTGACGCTCACCGTGGCGTCGGCATCGGACGCCTCGTCGTCGCTCTCTGCCGCCGTATCTACAGCCGCGCTCTGCTCCTCAGCTGACGCGCTCTGCCGTTGCTCGGACGACGCACTCTCCTGTTCGGATGACGCGGCCGCCGTCGATTGCGGTTCAGTCTGGACTTGCTCAGACTGCTGAGCCTGCCGCGTCTGCGGCATCGACGACTGGTCGTCGCCACTGCAGGCCACCGCGACCACGAGCAAGACGGCGAGACATAAGGCAATGAATGTGCGCATGACTCAAGCGTACCGCCAAACTCGCATCCTGGCGGTCTGCCCCACCTTCAGCCCGCTCACCCCACCGAGATCGCCAACGCCCGAATCTCGCCAAACTCCGTCGCGCACTTCTCCCACGACGCACCCCCGTCCATCGACATGAAGACCTGGCCGAAGATGCTCGCGGCAGCCATGATCTCGGGCGCGGCGGGGTTCGACTCCACGCAGAAGACGAGCGAGTTCGGCGACGGCGACATGCGGCTCGCCGCCCAGCTGCGACCACCGTCAATGCTGCGCCAGATCGCCCCCGTCGTGCCCGGATAGGTGTCACCGCAGCCGACGAAGACCGTGCGCGGATCGTCGGGCTTGACCAACATCGCTCGGCAGTAGGGACGCGGCGAGGCGTCCGACAGCGCGGCAAACTCGTGCTGCGTCCACGATTCGCCCTCATCATCAGTACGGCTGACCCCAAAAGGATTGGTGGCAAAGACGGCCACGCCCGACGGCAGCGACGCGCGGCCCATACCGTGAATGTCCTCATGCAGATACTCAGTGCCGACAGGGTTGCCCTGCGTCCACGTATCGCCGCCGTCCAACGACTTCTTCACGCCATCCACCTCGACTCCGGCATAGATTCGGCGCGAGTCGAGCGGGTCAATCAGCACCGACGTGACCTGCGGCACCCCGTAGCGTCCTGCCTCGATCATCGGCACCGGCAACTGCTCCCACGTCTCCCCGCGATCCCGCGAACGGCGCAGGCCCGGCTGTCCGCCGGCGAAGATCGTGTCGGTGTCGTTGGGATCGACCGTCAGCGACCACGTCTGTCGGTCGGCCTCATAACTGTCGACGACGCGCCAGCGCTCGCCGCCGTCGTCAGAGGCCAATAGCCCCTCGTCGGTCCCCGCCAGCAACTCGGCCGGCGCATCGGGCAAGGCCAGAATCGCGCGAGCCGAGCGCTCGATCGCGCCCCGGCCCTGCTGCCAGCTCCGCCCACCGTCGACCGAATGCCACAGCCCATGCCCAATCGTCCCCACGTGGACAGTAAACCGCTCAGCCATCCTGTCCCTCCTCCAGACTCGGCCTCAGGATAGTCAGTCGGCAGTCCCCGCACGGCTGGACCGTCCGCCCCTGCGGTTACCCTGCCTCAAGCCGATCATTGAGGAGCCAGCACCATGACCTGGGACGCAGAGATTGCCGAAATCACCAAGCGCAAAGAGCTGTCCCAGGGGCGCGGCGGACCCGAGGGCGTGGCCAGGCAGCGCCGGCGCGGCAAACTGCTCGTCAACGAACGCGTTGACGGCTTGCTCGACGACGGATCGCTGCGCGAGTTCGGCTCGCTCGTCGGACACTCCGAGTACGACGACTCGGGCGAGCTCGTCGGCTTCACCCCCAAGGGCGCCATCGAGGGCTTCGGCACCATCAACGGACGAAAGATCGTCGTCTCCGCCGGCGACTTCACCGTCCGCGGCGGTTCAGGCGGCGGCGACGGATCGGACGGGCTCGGCTCCGAGAAACGATCCAACCAGCGCGCGCTCGAGTGGCGCGTACCCCTGGTCCGCTTGCTCGACGCCGCCGGCGGATCGGTGCGCGGATTCGAGACGCTGGGCCGCACCTACCTGCCCGACGGCAACATGTGGTCGACCATCGACATGGATCTGCTGCGCACGTCGCCCGTCGTCTCAGCCGTGATGGGCTCGGTCGCAGGACTCCCCGCCGTCAACGCCTGCATGGCCCACTTCACAATCATGGTCAAGGGCATCTCCCAGCTCTTCCCCGGCGGACCGCCCGTCGTCAAGGCAGCGCTCGGCTACGACGTGACCAAAGAAGACCTCGGCGACGAACGCATTCACGTCTATCAGTCCGGCTCAGTCGACAACCTCGCCGAAGATGAGGCCGACGCCTTCCGCCAGATCCGCCAGTTCCTCAGCTATCTGCCCCAGAGCGTCCACGAACTGCCCGAGCGGATCACGCCAACCGACGATCCGCAGCGCCGCGAGGCCCGCCTGCGCCGACTCGTCCCCCGCGATCGGCGTCGCGCCTACGACGGACACCGCGCCATCAACTGGACCGTCGACGACGGATCATTCTTCGAAATCGCGCCCTTCTACGGACGCTCACGGATCACCGGCCTGGCCCGCATCAACGGCTATCCCGTCGGTGTCATGGCCAACAATCCCATGCACGAAGGCGGCTCCACGGATGTCAAAGGCGGCAGCAAGGTGATTCGCCTCATCCAACTCTGCGACACCTTCCACCTGCCGCTCATCTCCTTCGCCGACGAACCGGGCTTCATGGTCGGCATCGAGTCCGAGAAGCTGGGCATCGAGCGCGCCGGCGCCCGCCTGGTCATCGCCACCTGCCAGTCGCGAATGCCCTGGGCGACCGTCATCATGGGCCGCGTCTTCGGCGTCGCCGGACAGTGCCAGCATCGTCCCACCGGCATGTTCCAGCGCTGGGCCTGGCCATCAGCACGCTGGGGCTCGATGCACATCGAGGGCGGCGCCACGGCCGCCTA
>JAJDZG010000089.1 GCA_022824765.1 Dehalococcoidia bacterium
ATCTCCCGATCCGACCCGCTGCCAATCGACTCGTCGTCCAGCGCCCAAGCAGGATCCTCTCCGTTCTCGATCGCGCTGGCCATCCGCGTCATCAAACTGTCGAACCAGTCCGCCTGCTCCACCAGCGCGCGCGGAAACTCCAGCTCGCGGTTGAACTCAAGCCCCGAGTCCGGCGGATCGGGCACCGGAATCGTGACCGTCTGCTGCGCGAACATGCCTGAGGTCTCCGCCCGCAGTTGCAGCGAATCGCCCAGGTAGACCGGCACCGTCGCGCTGACCGCCTGGCCCTCCGCAACCGCCCCCTCCAGCGCATCTCGCGCCGCAAGCGTCCACGTCGCGCGAGCCAAATGCACCGCCACCGGATGCACGTCAATGCCCATTACGTGCTCCAGCAATCCATCCACCGCCTGCGCCGAGCTGCGCCCGTCGGCCTTGGCCGCCGCCAGATACTTGCGAACCGCCGCGAAAATGAACGACCCCGAGCCGCAGGCGGGATCGAGCACCCGCTGATTGAGCGGATCCGTCACCACAGCGTCGACAAGCTCCCGCGCCAGCCAGTCCGGCGTGTAGTACTCGCCCAGCCGTCGACGGTCGTCGGCCGGAATCACCGACTCGTACAGGACTCGCGCAATGTCCGACTCCACCTCGTTCCAGTCGAACCAGCCAATCCGCCGCGCCACGCCGCGGATCCAATCGTCCCCGCCCTCTACCGCCGGCCCCGCTTCCGCAGGCCAGCTGAAAAAGTCCGACTCCACCACGCCGCTCACACCTGTCCGGTCAACAAACAGTTGCCCGCCCAGCAGCGCCATCGGATCGCTGTCCGCCGCGGCTTCAACCTCGATTCCAAACGCCGCCTGTACCGCTAAACCAACGACCACCGAAAGATATGTGTGCCGCACGAACAGCCGATCCAGATCGGGTTCCTCCTCGACCACCTGTCCCAGCGCCGCCGCCAGCAAGCTGCGCCACAGGTCCCGCTTCAGCGCAATCGTCGGATCGTCGCGGTGCGCCAGGTACAGCTCCGTGAGCGACGCGATGTGCTGCTCGAATCGAGGACCCTCGCCCAGCCGCTGCCGCACCTCCTTCTCGGTCAGCTGCGCACCGCGAGCCTCCAGCGCCTGCGATTGGTCCCGCAGCCAGTCGTAGAGCCGCACACCAAGCTCAGCATTCGCCAACGTGAAGGCATGAGACCCCGACGTGCTGACCTCCCCCATTCCCGGCCAACGCAGGACCCAGTACTTCCCGTCCGTCAGCACGCCAAACCGCTGCGGCTGCCCACCCGCAGTCGCGCGAGACAAGTAGTCGTCCAGCTGCTGGACGTACCCTGCGTCCGGCTCGATTCCATTGCCGATGCTGCGCTTGAACTCAAAAATCACATCCCGTGTCCGCAGATCAACCCGCCCCGACTCCCCTGGTGCAGGAGCTTCCTCTTGCTGGATCTCGGACTCGCGCGCCAATCCTGTCTGAATCAGAAAATCACGCACGGCAGACCGGATATCCGCCTCAGACGCGCCCGACTCATGCCGCTCGAGGATCGGCTGCGCAAACTCACTTCGGGTCTCTGGCGTCGTCATGACTACGAGAGTACCGCCCACCACACATACACTGACCACATGACCTCCTCCGACGCCTCCTGCTTCCGACACCCCGACGTCTGGGCCGGCGTCCTCTGCCAGCGCTGCGCGCGACCCATCTGCACTCAGTGCATGATCACCGCCGCCATCGGATTCCAATGCCCCGAATGTGTCCGCGACGCCAACCAGCGCACCCGACAATGGTCCACCGCCTCCCCCATCCGCGTCACCCAGACCCTCGCCGCCATCAACGCCGTCGTCTGGGTCGTCGTCTCCCTCTACACCGGCTCCCTCTCCCTCTGGACCGGCCGCGTCACCTCCGTCCACCGAGACTTCGCCCTGCACGGCGCATGGGTCCACGAGGACGGCGAATTCTGGCGACTCCTCACCTCCGCCTTCCTGCACTACGGCCTCCTCCACATGGCCATGAATGTCTTCATCCTCGTCCTCCTCGGCCGCATGCTGGAACCAGCCATCGGCGGAACCCGCATGCTCCTCCTCTACGCCGTCTCCCTCACCGGCGGAGCACTCGGCGCACTGCTCGTCGAACCCAACGCCTTCACCGCCGGCGCCTCCGGCGCCGTCTTCGGACTCGCCGGCGCCGTCGTCGTCGCCGAACGCGCCTCCGGAGTCCGCTGGCGAGACTCAGGCATCCTCATGTTCCTCGTCATCAACATCGTCTTCTCCCTCCTCTGGCCCGGTGTCAGCATCGGCGGACACCTCGGCGGCATGATCGTCGGCGCCCTCGCCGCCCTCATCCTCTGGAGCGTCCCCAACTGGACCCGCTTCATCCACACAGCCCAGAAAATCAAACCGCTCCGCCCCCTGCCCGAAACACTCGTCTTCGCCCTCGGAGTCCTCTGCATCTACCTATCCCTAGCCCTAGCCGCCCCCAGATGGCTAAACCCAATCTTCTAACCCCAACCCCAAATCCCCCCCAACGGGAGAGACGCCAAAGAACCCCAATCCCAAATCCCCCCATGGGGAGACGCCGAAGAACCCAATCTCATATCTCCCCCTCCGGGGGAGATGCCGAAGGCAGAGGGGGCTCCCCAAACCACACAGCTATCCTCTACAAAGCAACACTCGAGAAAGGACATCAACAATGACCGACCGATTTGACGGCATGGTCGCAATCGTCACCGGCGCAGCCGGCGGCATCGGACGCGCCACCTGCGTGCGCTTCGCCGAAGACGGCGCCACCGTCGTCGCCGTCGACCTCGCCGGTTCCGACCTCGACGAAACCGTCGCCGCCGTCTCCAACGCCGGCGGCCAGTGCCTCACCGTCGAGGCCGATGTCACCCAGGAAGCCGACGTCGCACGCTACGTCGCCGAAACCATCGCCGCCTACGGACGCGTCGACGCATTCTTCAACAACGCCGGCATCGAGGGCGTCCGCGCCGCCCTCACCGACCTCGACGAAGACGACTTCGACAAAGTCATCGCCGTCAACCTCAAGGGCGTCTGGCTCGGTATGAAGCACGTCGCGCCCGCCATCGCCCAATCCGGCGGCGGCGCCATCGTCAACACCGCATCAATCGCCGGCCTCTCCCCAACACCAGGCATCATCGCCTACGGTGCCTCCAAGCACGCCGTCGTCGGCATGACCAAGTCCGCCGCACAAGAACTCGCGCCCGCCGTCCGCGTCAACGCCGTCTGCCCAGGTCCCGTCGAAACTCGCATGATGCGCAGCCTCGAACGACAGTTCGACCCCGACAACCCAGAAGCCGTCCACGACATGTTCGCCCAAGCCAACCCCCTCGGTCGCTACGCCGAACCCGAAGAAGTCGCCGCACTCGTCACCTGGCTCTGCTCAGACGACAGCCGCTACATCAACGGCGCCATGCACACCATCGACGGCGGCGGCAACCGCACCCGCTAGCTGACCACGTCCGCGAGGCGCCCGCCGCACGGTATGCGCTCAATCGCAAAGCGCTCTCCGCGGAAGGTGATCTTGCGCCTCGCCCACTCCCGAACTCGGGCAGGACTGAACTCTTCCTCATGAACTAGGATTGGGTGGAACGACAAGATCTGTTCGTTCGAAGCAACATGTTGACTTGCGTAATCCGCGCTGGCCTGCAGCTGTCGCTTGGCACCTTTCAGGGTGCCACCCTTCAGCTCGATGCAAGCGATGGTCCGGCCTGAGGTCACCAGGATGAAATCAGCGTGCGTGACCGCCACCAAATCCAACGCATCACAATCCAAGTCGAGCAGGAGCCAATCCGCCTCCAGATCGTCAAGGGACGCTGAACAGCCCGCATCCTTGCACTCTGCTGCCAGACAATCCTGCGGAATCCTGCTCCGCATCAGGCCGAGGAAGTCGCTCACTTGAGCTTTCCGTTCGCAATCCGATTGTTAATCTTGGTCCACACGTCGTACTGGGCATTGGCGATGCCAAAGTAACCAGGCTCGTACCCAACACCGTCAGGATCGAAGTCAATCTCTGTGACGGTGGATCCCTCTCCGTCGGAGTCCTCAGCAAATCTCCAGACACCTACGATTTCCCGATCGAGCGCGGCTTCATGTCCAGGAATGTCGGTGCGGTCATCAGGATCCAATTCGCTCATCCGGACAAGATTGGCAAGCTGATCAACGAACCAATTGCTATGAGTAGTGACGACAACTCTGACTCCGGAGTTGACCAACCGTGCCAAGAGGGACGCAAACTTCGCCTGTGCGGCGGGATGTAGATGTGACTCGGGCTCTTCGATGATCAATGTCTCACCTGGATCTACCAAGTGTCGAAGATAAAGCACCACAGGAGCCAACTCGGACACCATTGACGACGCTCGCATCAACGGGATCGGACCCATATCACCGCCTTGCACAAACTCGATCAGTGGCGCTCGCGTCTCGCCTACCTCATGTCGGACCGCTCCTCCGAGCAAGTCGGCCTCTAGTCTCACAGCCAACTCTTTGTTTGGGCTACCTTCACGTTCTGGTGACTTTCCCATCGAAATGAGCTCTCGAAGGAAGTCCGCCAATACACCCGACAAAAGTGGGAGATCTCGCTGCCGTCTAATGCCGCCCTCAACTGCCTGATCGACCAATGCGCTGATCACCACGTTGTGAGCATCCATCACGCCAGATCGGTCCGCAGGCAGATAATATGCCGGTTTCCCAAGCGCACCGATGCTATGACCGACCGCTGCTGCAGCTAACTCATCTACAAACGTTCGTGCGATGACTTCATGCTCTTCATCGTCTGCTCGACTCAGGCGCATTCGTAGAAACTGCGTGGCCATTACGAGACTGATGCTTGACGGTGTAGCCTCCAACACACGAAACTGCTCAGAAAGTGATGAATCCAATGCCACATCGCCGTTGCCAAAGGTGAGGGCATACTGCAAGTAGTCCTCATCAGATGTGTCCGTGGCGTATCTAAACCGAAGAATAGCCCTCGCTTGTCCAAGTCCATCTGAACGAACAAGACGATCCAGTGTCTCACCCACACCGAAGCATCGCCCAAGCTCGCGGGCAAAGGACTGTCCGGTCTCTTCTTCCGTCGCGATTACTTGTCGGACTGTGCTCGAGAGCAAATCCGGCACCGGCGTGGCGAAGGCTTGCCCTACGTCACTTGAGTCGGTTTCAAGTTGTTGGAGCCATTCAATGGCCAGCTCGACCACGGCAGGCTGAATCCTTAAGTCATCCGGCTGCTCAGCACGTGGGCGTTCCGATTCCAGCTCAATGATCCGGGTCACTCGATGACTCGGATCAAGCTTTGCTGCCAGAGCGACTTGAAGCGCGTACATCAGAATCGCTAGGTACGACTTCCCCGTGTTGCTCGGGCCAACGAACACGGTCAGTGGACGCAACTCCACCTTCGCCTCGGCTATGGGGCCGAAGTCTTTGACCTCCAACTCGACCTTGGGCTCTCGTTCCTCAGACGACATGACGGGGAACCTCTCTCTATCCCTACTCAACCTGCCACGTCGACCGACCACGCAACAGACCCGCAACATCCGCCCGATTGCGGAACTTCTGCACCTCAATCTGACCATCCAGATAATCCCCGTACGTCGGAGCCGTCACCTGACGGATCACCCCCATCGGCACCGGCATCTCCGGATACGAACAGCGCGCCAGCAGCTGATGCACATCCGGCGACGGTCGCGTCGCGTCATGCGTCAGAATCAGACCAGCATCGGGACCGTCCGCCTCCACCACCCGCAGACCCGTCGCCGATACCGCCAGACCCTTGTTCTTCGACTCCCCGAACAGCATCGGCTCACCGTGCTCCAGATACAGCAGACGCTCATCCCGAACGTCCCGATCCGTGTAATCCGCGAACGCTCGGTCGTTGAAAATGTTGCAGTTCTGCAGAATCTCCACAAACGCCGCACCGTGATGCTTCGCCGCCCGGTGAATCGTCGCCTGCAGATGCTGCGGATCCGTGTCGTAACTGCGCGCCACGAACGTCGCCTCCGACGCCAATGCCACCGCCAGCGGATTCAACGGACGCTCCGTCGTCCCCACCGGTGACGACTTCGTCACCTTGCCCAGCTCCGACGTCGGCGAGTACTGGCCCTTCGTCAACCCATAAATCCGATTGTTGAACAGGAAAATCTTCACATCCACGTTCCGCCGCAGCACGTGCAGCAGGTGGTTCCCCCCGATCGACAGCGCGTCCCCGTCGCCCGTGATCACGAACACCATCAGATCCTCGCGCGCGAGCTTCAGCCCCGACGCAATCGTCGGCGCCCGACCGTGAATCGAGTGCATCCCGTACGTGTTCATGTAATACGGGAACCGCGACGAGCAGCCAATCCCGGAGACAAACACCATCTTCTCCGGCGCCACGTTCAGATCCGCCAGACCTCGCTGCATCTGCGCCAGAATCGAGTAGTCCCCGCAGCCCGGACACCAACGCGTGTCAATGTCCGACGCATAGTCCTTGCGCGACAGGTCTTGCTCCGCAATCGGAATCATCGACTCGACGGTCTGAAGCGGCGGCGTCTGGAGTACCATCTCTGCCTCCTGCGGTTCCTCTGGCGATCCTCAGTGTATGGGGCGGCCGGCCGCGTTGCCGACCCTGCGGGTTACTTCCCGGTTACTCGTTGGCGTACTGCACTATCCGTTCAGTCAGCAGACGCGCCGACAGCGGCTGGCCCGTCACCTCGTTGTAGCCCTGCGCGTCCACCAGGAACTGCGCACGCACCAGCATCCGCAGCTGACCCGTGTTCGCCTCCGGAATCAAAACCTTCCGGTAGCGCGACACCACGTCGCCCAGATTGCGCGGGAACGGATTCAGATACTGCAAGTGCGCGTGCGCCAGCTCGTAGCCAGCATCCCGCGCCTCGTTCACCGCAGTGAACACCGCGCCGTACGTCGATCCCCAGCTCAGCACCAACAACTCACCCGACTCCGGACCATCCACCTCCAGCTCCGGGATGAAGTTCGCGATCCGCTGAATCTTCTCCCCTCGCAAGTCCGTCATCCGCTGGTGATTCTCAGGCGTGTACGCCACGTCGCCCGTGATGTCCGCCTTCTCCAGACCACCGATCCGGTGCTGCAGTCCCGCCTGACCCGGCGGAATGAACATCCGCGCCAGAGTCTCAGGATCACGCGCATACGGCTGGAACTCCTCCACGTCTGTCAGCTCCGTGCGGCGATACGGAACCTCGATCAGATCCAGCTGGTCAAGATCCGGCACCGGCCACGGCTCAGCCGTATTCGCCAAGTACGTGTCCGACAGCAGCACCACCGGCGTCGCGAACTTATGCGCCAGACGCACCGCCTCCAGCACCATGTAGAAACAGTCACCCGGCGACTTCGCCGCCAACACGCACAGCGGTGACTCCCCGTTGCGACCGAACATCACCTGCAACAGATCCGTCTGCTCCGTCTTCGTCGGCATCCCCGTCGACGGCCCAGATCGCTGCACATCCAGCACGATCAGCGGCAACTCCGTCATCACCGCGAGATTCAGCGCCTCGCTCTTCAGAGCGATCCCCGGACCCGACGTGCCCGTCACCCCCAGACCGCCGCCATACGCAGCCCCGATCGCCGTCCCAATCGCCGAAATCTCATCCTCCGCCTGGAACGTCCGCACCCCATACTCCCGCAACGCCGCCAGCTCCACCAACACATCCGACGCCGGCGTGATCGGATACGAGCCGTAGAACAGCTCCAGATCAGCCAGGTGCGCCGCCGTAATCAGCCCCAGCACCAGCGCCTGGTTGCCCGTGATCGTGCGGTATTCACCCGGCTTCAAGACCGCCGGCGGGACCCGCACGTGCGCGTCCGCCAGCTCCGTTGTCTCCCCATACGCATGACCCGCATAGAGCGCCCGACGGTTCGCCTCAGCGATGTTCGGCAAGCGCCCAAACCGCTCCTCGATCCAATCCAGCGTCGGCTCCAGATTCCGATCGTAGAGCCAGTACACCAGCCCCAGCGCAAAGAAATTCTTCGTCCGCTCCGCATTCTGCGTCGTCAGACCCAGATCATCGACCGCCGCAATCGCAGCAGTCGTGATCGGCGCCTTGATGATCCGGTAACCATCCAGCGACCCGTCAGAGAGCGGATTGCTCGGATAGTTTGCCTTCTTCAGATTCCCCGACGTGAACGCGTCCTCATTCACCACCAACAGCCCGCCCTGGGCCAACGCCGACAGGTGCGAGCTCAGCGCCGCCGGATTCATCGCCACCAACGTGTCAGGCTCGTCCCCCGGCGTGTAAATCAAGTGCTTCGAAAACGAAATCTGGAAGCTCGACACCCCAGCCAGCGACCCCGCCGGAGCGCGAATCTCCGCCGGAAAATCGGGCAGCGTCGAAAAGTCGTTGCCAAACACCGCCGTCGCGTCCGCGAATCGGTTGCCCGCCAGCTGCATCCCGTCGCCCGAGTCGCCGGCGAAGCGCACCGTCACGCGATCCCGCTCCTGAATGCCAGCAGCAGAATTCGCCGATCCATCAGCCTGCGTCGAAGTGGTGGTCATCGCTCAACGGCCTCCGCAGGCAGCGCGGATTGGGCTCGCGCCGCCAAGTCTACTGGGAATGGAGCCTCCGACTGCGTGCCTCGCGCGCACCAACCGTGCGACACCCGCACCAACCGTGCGACACGCGCACCAACATTGCGCACAATAGACCCGCATAGCGCGGGGTACGCAATGTCACGGGTGACACGCTCGAAAGCGGAAGAATCCTCGTCGCGCGGACTGATCATGCCTGACCTCTGGTCCGTCACTCTCATCTAGGACGCTACGCCCAAACGAGCCCTAGCCGCAAGTAGATTCCGACACCCTCCGCAGGATTCCTCCGCCATCTCAGACCCCCTCTCGCCTCACCCTACTCCGCGTACATCGAGTCGATCAGCGTCTGCATGTACGCCGCGTCCGCGATCTGCGGGCGGATCAGCATCGACATCCCGTCGAAATACGCCACCGGATCCAGCCGCCAACGCTCGGCCATCACCGACGCCACCGCCGATACATACGCCTGCATCTCCGGATGATCCAGAATCGTGAACATCACCGACCCCTCAATCACCGACGTCGCCAGGCCAACGCTGAATCCGAACGCCGCAATCGGCGTGTCCAGGCCCGCACGCGACCGGGCCACTCGCGCGTCCCACGCGCCGTACACAGACAGCGTCAGCATCGCACCCACATCGCCCTCACCGAGCCGTTCCGTCAGCTCTGTGAGCGCCGCCGCAGGATCATCCGCCGACCAGCGCTCAACTTTGCCGCCATACGTCTCCTCAAAGCCGTCACACCGATCATGCAGCCCCACGTTCTCCGGCTCATGGATCACACAGAGCGCGAGACCCTCAATCGCCCGACGATTGAACTCCTCACCCGCCAGACGACCCGCCTCGTGATCGTCCAGCGCGATGTGCAGCGCCGTCCCAATCTCCGACGCCGCGCCCGCGCCCGAGTTGAACGACACCACCGGCACGTCCGCCGCCAGCGCTTCCTCAACCGCGGGACTCAACGCCTCGGGCTCTACCAACGTCGTCGTGATCACCGCCGCGCCGTTCGCAACACAGTCACGGATCGCCTGCGCCTGCTGCTCAACGCTGGAATGCGCGCTGAAGTCGATCCCCACGCCCAGCTGCTGCGCCGCCGCAGCGCTGATCTCCGCCGACAAACCCCAGAACAAATCGTCCTCATTCTCCACAACAGTGCCGCTGTGCGATATCTGGCAGAAACTCGTCTCAGCATCCGTCAGATGCGGATCGAGCAGCTCGATCCAGTACGTCAACCGTGGTCGATGCCGCGACTCAGCTCTCACCTCCAGCGCCAGAATCGTCGTCGGCACGCTCGTCGTCAGCATCGCAATCGGAGCCTGCACCGCCATCCGCGCCCCCAGCTCGGACCGCAACTCGTCCCAATCCGCAATCTCGATCCGCTGCACCGCACCCCGATACACCGACTCAACGCCGTCGCACAGCGTCCCCACCCCTGCGTCATTGGTGTCAATCACGCACAGGAACAACCCTGGTACCAAGTCGGGATACTCCGGATCGCTGAAGCGCTCGTTGTACCGCTCACCCACCTCCACGCCCGTCTCGTACAGGTAGCTCTCATAGACGCTCGCCGCCCGCTGCTCGCGAGTCTCCACCGCAACCTCAATCGCAATCCCATCCGTCACCACAGCCGTCCCGACCTCCGCGTCAGCCTCCAGGAAGCGATTCTCAGGCTGCTGAGTCTCGCCCCACACGCCGTCCTCACCCAGCTGCTGCAGCCCCACCTCCACGCGGCCGTCCTCGAGCCGCTCCACCGTAATCCGCACCTCCGTCGTGCCCACCCCGCTCACCGCCCACACCGCGCCCAGCGCCGCCGCACCCAACATCGCACCAACGACCAACACCAGAAGCGCCTTCATCATGCCTGCTCCCCTCAAATCCAGCCGCGATCCGTCGCCCACCCAGTCTAAACCCGACAGCAACCCTCAACTCAGCGCCACCGACGCCCACCGCCTATCTTGTATGCGCACGACCCACATCAACATCGCTCAATCGCTGATCGGAGGCCGACATGGCTGACGCACTACAAGGCAAAGCCGCGTTGATCACCGGAGGCGCAAGCGGCATCGGCGCCGCCTGCGCCGTCCGCTTCGCACACGAAGGCGCCGACGTTCTCCTCGCAGACCTCTTGCCCGAACGCGCCGCCGACACCGTCGCCGCCGTCGAGGCCGCCGGACAACGTGCCCTCGTCGTCCAGTGCGATACCTCCACCGAAGCCGCCAACGACGCCGCCGCCCAGGCCTGCGTCGACGAGTTCGGACGCCTCGACGTCGTCGTCGCCGCCGCCGGCATCTCCAACGCCGAATACGTCTCCGGACAGGCAGATGACCTGGACGACGACCGCACCGCATCCTTCATCACCAACCAGAACGTCGAGCACTGGGAAAAGGTGCTCGCCGTCAACCTCACCGGCGTGATGATGACCGACCGCTCCTGCGCCCGCCAGATGATCGAGCTCGGCAACGGCGGCGCCATCATCAACATCGCCTCCATCATGGCCAAATTCCCCCAGCCCGGCGCCGCCAACTACTGCGTCTCCAAAGCCGGCGTCTGGATGCTCACCAAGGTCCTCGCCCAGGAACTCGTCCAGGACGGCATCCGCGTCAACGCCATCGGTCCCGGCTTCATCGAAACCCCCATGACCGCCGCCATCGCCGGCCACGAAGAACTCAACCAGTGGGTCCTCAGCATGACCCCCATGCGACGCTTCGGTCAGCCCGATGAAATCGCCAAAGTCGCCCTCTTCCTCGCCTCCGATGAAGCCTCCTACGTCACCGGCGAAATCATCCACCCCGACGGCGGCTGGTTCACGGAGTAACACCATGCCA
>JAJDZG010000057.1 GCA_022824765.1 Dehalococcoidia bacterium
ACGCGTGGCCGACGGCGACGCCGGCTAGCGGGGCGCGGAGCGGCGTCCCGAGTTGGCCGACTCAGGCGTCGAGTGGCGGGTCGCGATGCCTCCCAGCCGGCGGCGGCAACTGCAGCCCGGGAGCCCGCCGGCGGAACTCGAGCGCCGACGTGCCAAGCGCCGCGCCAAGGTCGAGCACCCCTTCTGCTACGTCAAACAGCGCTTCGGCTATCGCCGCACCCGATACCGCGGCTTGGCCAAGAATCATCAGCGTCTCGCGCTCTTGCTCGGCCTCGCCAATCTGCTGATCGCCGAACCGCAACTCGCCTGAGCGCCGCCCCCCAGGCCCGCGCGGCCCAGCGGCCAGCCACTCGGCCACGCCGCGCTCGGCCTCACCCTCCTCACTCCACACCACCCCCGCCACCGCTACACGACCAGTCCACCCGATTGTTCAGAGCGTTCCTAAGCTCGCTGCCCCGCCGCGCTGTCCTTGGCGGTATCCTGATACCAGCTCCGTAGCTCGGCGAGGTGAAGCATGACCGAAACCGCTGTCCAACAGATCCGCGTCCTCGTGGCCAAGCCCGGCCTCGACGGACATGATCGCGGCGCCAAAATCGTCGCCCGCGCCCTGCGCGACGCCGGCATGGAAGTCATCTACACCGGCATCCGCCAGACCCCCGACATGATCGCCGAAGCCGCACTGCAGGAAGACGTCCACGTGATCGCACTCTCCGTGCTCTCCGGCGCCCATCTCGAACTCTTCCCGCGCGTCGTCGACGCCTGCGGGCAGCGCGGCATCACCCCAGACAACACCCTCTTCCTCGGCGGCGGCATCATCCCCGACGAGGACGCCGACGTGCTCCAGCAGGCCGGCTTCTCCGCCGTCTTCGGACCCGGCGCGCACACCGGCGACATCGCCGAATACGTCCGCGCCCACGTCCCCGAGCTCGACCGCTCGTGACCGACCGCGCCGCGGCCTCAACGGTGTTGGACGGGCGGCTGGCCGAGCTCGAGCAGCGCATGCTCGCCGGCGACCGCCGTGCGCTGGCTCGCGTCCTCAGCTGGGTCGAAAGCGGCGACGCACGCGGACGCGAGATGCTGCGCGCGCTCTACCCACGCAGCGGACGCGCACGCACCATCGGCCTGACCGGCTCGCCCGGCGCCGGCAAGTCGACCGTCACCAACGAACTCGCCAAAGCCTTCCGACTGCGCGGCCAAAGCGTCGGCATCGTCGCCATCGACCCGTCATCGCCCTACACGATGGGCGCAATCCTCGGCGACCGCGTGCGGATGACCGAGCTCTACTCCGACCCTGACGTCTTCATCCGCTCGCTCGCCTCGCGCGGCGCGCTCGGCGGACTGTCGGCCGCCACCCAGGACGTCATCCACGTGCTCGACGCCTACGGCAAAGACGTCATCCTGATCGAAACCGTCGGCGCCGGACAGGACGAGGTCGACATCGCCGGCGCCGCACAAACGACCATCCTCGTCAACACCCCCAACATGGGCGACGAGGTGCAGACGCTCAAGGCCGGCATCATGGAGATCGCCGACATCCTGGCCGTCAACAAGTCCGACCTGCCCGGCGCCAACCGCATGGTCTCCGCGCTCAAAGCATTGCTCTCGCTCAACCCCGATCGCGGCTGGGACCCGCCAATCGTGCCGATCATCGCAACCCAGGGCGACGGCATCGACCGACTCGTCGAGGCCTGCGACGCCCATGATGAAGAACTACAGTCGTCCGGACGTCTGTAGCACGCGGAGCTGGAGCGCGCCCGCCAGCAGATCACCTCGCTGGCCCGAGCCCAGCTGCTCGTCCAGCTGCACACCGACGCCGGCGAAGAGCGCCTGGCCGCGCTCGCCCACGATGTCGCCCGACGCGCCACCGACCCGCACAGCGCCGCCGCCGCATGGTTGGACGGCGCCGGCTTGGACCGCGCATGAGCCAGTCCGACGCCGTCCAGCGGCTGCAGTGCACGTTCGCCGCCGAGGGTCCGCTGCGCTACGTCTCGCACCTGGATCTGATGCGCGTCTGGGAACGCGTCTGCAAGCGAGCCGGCCTGCCCCTGGCCAACTCGAAGGGCTTCTCCCCGAGACCGAAAATCGCACTAGCCGCCCCGCTCGCGGTCGGAGTCACTTCGCAGTGTGAACTGCTCGACGTCCTGCTCACCGAGCGCGTCGACCTCGCAGACACCGCGCGCCGTCTCAGAGAGCAGCTCACCGCAGGCCTGAGCCTGCTCGACGTGGCGGAGTCGCCGCTCAAGCAGCCCTCGCTGCAATCAATGGTCACAGCAGCCTCCTACCTCGTCGAGATCGCAAACGACCGATCCGCGCACGACTGGCAGTCCGCCATCGACGACCTGCTCGCCCGCGAGGACATCCCCTGGAGCCATCAGCGCGGCAAGGACACCAAGTCCTACGATCTGCGTCCCCTCATCCTCGCCGTCGAACTGATCAGCGCCGACGCTTCGCCCGCCGTCCTGCGCATGCGTCTGCGCAACGACGAAAGAGGCGCCGGACGCCCTGAACAGGTCCTCCTCGCACTCGACGCGCGGGACGAGCCATCGCGCATCCACCGCGTGGGCCTGGAACTCACCCGCGACGCCCCGCGACCGGCGGTGAGCGCGTGAATCGCATCATCATCCTCCGACATATCGAGTCCGAGGCCAACCGCTCGGGCGTCGGACTGGGCCGCAGCGATTCGCCGCCCACGGCGCACGGCCTCAGGCAGCTGGACCGCACCGTCGAAGCGCTGCTCGATGACCCGATCACCCGCGTCGTCACCAGCCCGCTGACACGCGCGCGAGTGCTCGCCGAAGCGATCGCCGACTCGCACGACCTGACCGCCGTCCCCAATGACGACCTGCTCGAACTGGACGTGGGCGATCTCGAAGGGCTCGAATGGCCCATCGTCCGCCAACGCTTCGCCGACTTCCTCCAACGCTGGCGCGGCGACGACTCGGTCTCCGCGCCGATGCCCGGCGGCGAGTCGCTCCTGGACGTGCTGAGCCGTTCGCGCACCGTGTTCGACCACCTCGCGCAGGACGACGCCGATGGCACGGCCCTGATCGTCACCCACAACTTCGTCGTCAAGATGCTCGTCGTGCATGCGCTGGCGATGCCCCATCACGCATGGCGACGGATCGACACCGGCCTCGCCGGCATCACCGTCTTCCGCATCGCCGAAGGCATACCGGCGCTGGTCAGCCTCAACGACCGAAACCACCTCAAGGGACTCGACTAGGGTCTGTTCACAGTAACGGTGCAGATGTGTCAGAGCGGTGCTGTGTGGCGGCGCGGTCCGATCTCCGGGGTTCGTCATTCCAGCTTGTCTGGAATCTCGCCTGGCCAGCTT
>JAJDZG010000137.1 GCA_022824765.1 Dehalococcoidia bacterium
CAAGATCACGTCGCACTTCTCGGAGGTCGACTCCAACTTCTCGGCGTATGGCCTCAGCGGTCACCGCCACCAGCCCGAGATGGTGCAGGAGCTGTCCACGCTGCAGCGGGCGTCGGAGAGCGGCGCCGAGCTGACCGTGACCTTCGTCCCGCATCTGGTCCCGATGACTCGCGGCATCCTCGCCACCTGTTACCCGTCGGTCCAGGACGGTGCGCTGCCCGATGACGCAGAGGAACGGGCCGCCGTTCTGCGCGAGGTCTACGACGACTTCTACGCCGATGAGCCATTCGTGCATGTGGCCCCGAACGCGCCCTCGACCAAACAGACGCTGGGCTCCAACGCGTGCATCGTGCATCCGTTGGTCGATCCGATGACCGGCGAGGTGACCGTGATCAGCGCCATCGACAACCTGGTCAAGGGCACCGCCGGCGCAGCCGTGCAGTGCTTCAATCTGATGTTCGGTCTGCCCGAAGAGCTCGGCCTGAGCAAGATTGGGGTCTACCCATGAGCCGCACCCACGATGCGCTGGACGCCAATCCCGATGCAGCGGGAGCCGTGACGAGGGCGCAGGGTTTCGCGGCGTGCGGATTCACGGCGGGCATCAAGGAATCGGGCCTGCCCGACCTCGCGCTGCTCGTCTCCGACCGTCCCGCCGCCGCTGCGGCGGTCTATACCCAGAATCAGACCACCGCGGCCCCAGTGCATATCAGCCGAGCGCATACCGCGAACGGAGCACTGCGCGCGGCGGTCGTCAACTCGGGCAACGCCAACTGCGCGACCGGCGCTCAGGGGCTCGCCGACGCCCGGGAGATGACCCAGCTCGCCGCAACCCTTCTCGATTGCCAGGCCGATGACGTGTTCGTCAACTCAACCGGGATCATCGGTCACTATCTGCCCATGGACCTGCTGCGAGCCGCCATACCGCAACTACAACCACAATCGGATGGCGGCGCCGACTTCGCCCGCTCGATCATGACCACCGACACGTTCGTCAAGGAGTCGGTGACCTCGTTCGAGGTGGACGGGGTGACATACACGATCGGCGGCTGCGCCAAGGGCGCGGGCATGATCCATCCGGACATGGCCACCATGCTCGCGTTCTTCACGACAGATGCGTCCGTCTCTGCACCTGACCTCGACGCGGCGTTTCGGTTTGCGATCGATCGATCGATCAACATGGTCACGGTCGACGGAGATACCTCGACCAATGACTCAGCCGTGATTCTGGCCAACGGCGCGGCTGGCGGCGACCCGCTCGCGGGTGAGGGACTCACCGCGTTTCAACATGCATTGGTGACGGTCGCGACGCCGCTGGCGCAGATGATCGCGCGCGACGGCGAGGGGGCGACCAAGCGAATCTCGATGACGGTCTCTGGAGCGCAATCGTGGGAAGACGCGCGCGACGTCGCGAGGACGGTCGTCGTCTCGCCGTTGCTCAAGGCCGCGCTGAGCAAGTACGACCCGAACTGGGGGAGAATTCTGATGGCCGCCGGCCGCGCCGGCGTCGACTACGACCTTGACCGTGTGCAGGTCTGGATCGCGGATCTGTGCGTCTTCGATGGCACGGCCACAGACGTCTCCGAAGCAGTGGCCTCAGAGAAGACCCAGGGCGAAGAGGTCTTCCTGCGCATGGATCTCGGTCAGGGTGACGCAGAAGCCACCGCATGGGGCTGCGACCTGACGGAGGAGTACGTCCGCTTCAACGCCGACTACGTGACGTAGGCGATCACCTATCGTGGCCATATGGAGGGGACGATGACGACTCGACACGTCTGGTGCCGGCCTGGCCAGCAGCCATCAACGCTTCCGCCGGTGCGCCTCGGCGATGCTTGGTATGACGCAGATACCTGCGCCGAAATCCAGCGGCTGATCGACGAACACGATGCGCGCGACGACGGCCTCACGGAAGACCGGTACTTCGTGCTGGAAAACGGCCAGACCCCTCAAGAACTTCTCGATGCCACTGGGCTCAGCGATCGGGACATCGTTGACCAGTTCGGCATGGAACGCGACCAACTGTCAGCATCGCTCGGCATGCCCAGCCGGGAAGAGCTAGCCATCTTCGACCACCTGCGTGCGAAGCGTCATGCCCTTCACAGTCGAGTGGACTGATCAGGCCAAGCTCGAAATGAGAGAGCGAAGAAACACCACTCAGTACGTCCTGGTGCGCCAGTTGGTCGGGAGTTTTCGACACGACCGGTGGCAGCGCGGTCGGATCGTCGCAGATCCCACTGCGACAGGCGTGGACCTGCGCGAGTTGGAGAACGGTCCCATCCGGCTGAGGTATGAACTCCTCATGGACGATGAATCCGTCAGAATCACTTCGATCCGGAATGCATGAGCATTCGCGGTGCCGATCATTGCAGCGGCAGCGGCGATTGCCACCATGACGGCGATTGGCTCACCTCGATCGTCTCCACCCACTTGACCCAGTGATAGCCGCGACGCCCCGGCGCCACCAGACGCAGCGGGTAGCCGTGTCCGCTGGAGAGCGGTTCGCCGCGAATGTGAGTTGCCAGCAGCAGCTGCGACGCCTCGCTCAGCGGAAAGCGCCGCTTGAAGCCGGTCTGCGAGCGAACCACCACGCTCGCCGCGTCGTCGCTGACTTCGGCCAGAGCCAACACGTCGCTCAACCGCACGCCGCTCCAGTCCTGGATCGTGTACCAACCGCCAGTGCAGTCGAGCGTCGCCCGTGCGGCGTGATGAGCGAGATCGCTGACATCCGCGTAGGTCATCACCAGAGGCTCGCGCACTTCTCCCTCGACCCGCAGACGCCAGGTCTCCGCATTGATCTGCTGACGACGGTCGAACAGCCATTGCGTGACCGGATGCGCGTTGCCCAGACCGCTGCCGCGTGCTCGGGAGCCGGTGAATCGCGGCCGTTGTCCAGCGACCGGAGCCGCGGCTGATGCTCCCTGCCAGAGCAGCAGCCCGCCGAGTCCGACGGCGAAGAAGCGCAGCGCCGCGCGCCGGTTGGCGATGTCGCCGGGTCTGATTCCGCGCGGCCAGCGGATCGCGGCATGAACGATCAGTGGAATCGTCAGCGCCAGTCCCAGCGTGGTGTGGATCACGAGCAGTCCGATGCTGCCGTAGAAGGGGATGTCGATGCTGCCGCGCCCGATCACCGCCCACAGCGTGCCGCTGGTCAGCACTCCGACGAAGAGCAAGACCAGCAGCACCCCACCGGCCGTTTCGCGTGTGGCGCCGCGACGCTGCAAGGATCGCCAGACGATCCGGTACTTCCAGACGACCAGGCCGACCAGCGAAAACCCCGCGATCCCGTGCAGCCAAAAGACCCACTCGCCGCTGGGACTGCCGATGGTGAATGAGACCAACCCCGAGACCAGCTCGAAGCCCAGCAGATAGAGGATGGCGTGGTTCGTCGCGCGCGGACTCATGCCGCGACGGTAACTGACTCAGTGTCGGGTAGGCTTGACCCATGGCATCCCAGAGTGGCCCGGTGGTAGTGAAGATCGGCGGCTCGACGCTCGGCGAGCACGACACGTCCCTGTCCGACTGCGCCGAACTGCAGCGAGCGGGAGTTCAAGTCGTGATCGTGCACGGCGGCGGCGCTGCCGTGACCGATTGGCAGCGGCGGCTCGGCGCGGAATCCGCATGGGTCGACGGCCTGCGCTCAACGACGCCTGAATCGCTGGAGGTGGTCGTCGCGGTGCTGGCCGGCCTAATCAACAAGGAACTCACCCGCCGCTTGCAGCAACTGGGAGCAGCCGCGCTCGGCCTCAGCGGTGTCGATGGTGGGACGCTGCGCTCTCCCGTCTCCAGCCGGATCGGACTGGTCGGAGAAGAGCCTCGCTGTGAGCCGGCGGCGCTGCGCAGCCTGCTCGACGCCGGCTTGCTGCCAGTGCTCTCGCCCGTCGGACTCTCGGACGACGGTTCGACCATGCTCAACATCAACGCCGACGCTGCGGCTGGCGCTGTCGCCCGGGCGTTGGGCGCGCAGGCGCTGCTCTTTCTCACTGACGTACCGCAAGTGCTCGACGACGAGGGACGTGGCATCGCCTGTCTGACCGCCGCGGCACAAGCTGAGCTGACCGATGCGGGCGTGATCGCCGGCGGGATGCTGCCCAAGCTGCGCGCGGGACGGCTCGCGACCGCTTGCGGTGCCCGCGTGCGGATTGTGGATGGGCGAGAGCCGCGGATCGTGCGGCAGGCGCTTGACGGCGCAGCAGTCGGAACGGCGCTGATATGAACCTGAACTGGTCGGACCGAATCCACCGCACTCAGGGAGAGTGGCGCAACGGCGGCGATGGCCCGCACGATGTGCCGCCTTCCGACGAAGGCCGCTCGGGACAGCTCGGGCCGCCGCCGCCCGTCTTCCGCGAAGGACTCGGCGGCGGAGGCGGAGGCGGCGATGAACCGCCGCCCTACACGGCCGCCGAGGGTCAGCCGCAGGAGGGCCGCAGCGGCTGGCCGCGAATCGTGGTCATCGGCGTCGGACTGCTCGTCCTCCTGATCCTGCTGAACATCGGCATCGACATCTACGTCGACCGCCTCTGGTTCGACAATGTTGGCTACCTCGGCGTGTTCGACCTGCGGATCGTGACCCAGGTCTGGCTGTTCGCCGTCGGCGCGCTCCTGGCGCTGGCAGTGCTCGGCGCCACCTGGACCATCGCCTGGCGGATGCCGGTCGACGCGCTGGAAGCGCCGCTGGACGATCCCCGCCTGACTCGCGTGATTCAGATCATCGCCGTTGTCGCCATGCTGCTGCTGGCGATCATCTTCGGTTCCGTCGCCGCGGGCCAGTGGGATCTACTCCTCCAGTATCTGAACGCCAAGCCGTTCGGCGAAGTCGACCCGCAGTTCTCCAAGGACCTGGGCTTCTACGTCTTCGAGCTTGAGGCGCTGCAGTTCATGAAGGGCTGGGCGACCGGCCTGGCGATCATGGCGATGCTGATCACGGCCGCCGCCTATGGGACGCGCCTGATGCTGCACCGCGGCAACGCCCGTTCGACCGTCGGTGTTCGGCTGCACCTGGCGATCATGATTGCCGCCGTGATGGCGCTGTTCATTTGGAGCTACTGGTTGGCCCGCTTTGAGTTGACGCTCAATCCGGCCGGCTTCGTCTTCGGTGCCACCTTCACCGACGACAACATTCGCGCGCCCGTCCAGATTGTGAAGATGGTCGCCGCGGGTTTCGTGATCCTGGGCGTGTTGTCCTGGCCCTTCCACGAGCGCCTGCGCGTTCCGTTGACCGCGATCGCGGTGCTGATCCTCGTCTCGATCGTGGGCGGCTCGATCTTGCCCGCCGCGATCCAGCGATTCACCGTCGAGCCCAACGAGCTCCAGCGCGAAACGCCGTACATCGAGCGCAACATCGCCGCCACGCGCGCCGCCTTTGCGCTCGACACGATTGAAGAGCGCGAGTTCGCCGCCGACGATGTGATCGACGAGGGCGACCTCATCCAAAACCCAGAGGCGCTGCTCAACGTGCGCCTCTGGGACCATCGGCCGCTGAACGACACCCTGAACACGATCCAGACGATCCGGCCGCTATACGTCTACAAGGACGTCGACGTGGACCGCTATCGGGTCGGCGACGAGGAGCACCAGGTGTTCCTGGCCGCGCGCGAGCTGTCGCAAGCCAATCTGCAATCGACGCAGCAGGGTTGGGTCAACCGTCGGCTGCAGTTCACGCACGGCTTCGGCGTGGTGATGACGCCGGTCGACGAGGTCTCTCCCTCCGGCGAGCCCGTGTTCTGGGTCTCCAACATTCCCCCGGAAGTCATCGACGAGACCTCGTCTGGTCCGTTGGACCTGGAGATTGTTGAGCCGCGTATCTACTACGGCGAGGTCACCGACGCCTACGTGATCGCCAACAGCGAAACCGAAGAGTTTGACTATCCGCTCAGCGGTGAGGGATCCTCGGAGGAGGCCAATCAGGCCACGACGCGCTACTCTGGCGAGGGCGGGATCGAGCTGGGCGGCTTGTTCCGTCGGCTCGCCTTCGCCTGGTCCTTTGGCGACGCCAACATCCTCATCTCCGGTTCGGTCGACGGCGACAGCAAGATTCTCTTCCGCCGCTTGATCCAGGAGCGCGTGACGGAGCTCGCGCCGTTCCTGCAGCTGGACGCCGACCCGTACATCGTGGTCGGCGATGACGGCCGGCTGCATTGGATCCAGGACGCCTACACCGTGACCGACCGCTACCCGTACTCGCAGCCGCATACGATCGGCTACAACTACGTGCGCAACTCGGTCAAGGCGGTGATCGATGCCTACCACGGCACCGTCGACCTCTACATCGTCGACGATTCCGACCCCATCATTCAGGTCTGGGCCGACATCTTCCCCGACCTGTTCCGGCCGGCCGAGGAGTTCCCCGCTGACCTGCAGGCGCACTGGCGCTACCCGCAGGACTATTTCCAGGTGCAGGCCGACCAGTACCTGACCTACCACATCGAGTCGGCGCGCGGACTGTTCAACCGCGAAGACCTCTGGGCGATCCCCCAGGAGCTGTTGCGCCAGCAGGAGATCGCGGTCGAACCCTACTACGTCACCCTGCGCCTGCCAGACCAGGAAGAGCCCGAGTTCCTGCTCATTTTGCCCTTCACGCCTCGCAACCGGCTCAACTCGATCGCCTGGATGGCCGGCCGCTCCGACGGCGAGAACTACGGCAAACTGTTCGCCTTCCGCTTCCCCGCCAACAAGAACGTCGACGGCCCCAAACAGATCGAAAACCGGATCGACCAGGACGTGGCCGTGTCGCGCCAGTTCACGCTGCTCGGACAGCAGGGATCAGAGGTGATCCGCGGCAACCTGCTCTTCATCCCCGTCGGCGACAGCTACGTCTACGTCGAGCCGATCTATCTCCAGGCGGAGACCGGACGCTATCCGCAGCTGAAGGGCGTCATCGTCGTCAACGGTGACACGATCGCCTTTGAGGACACGTTCGTCAATGCCGTCGAAGTGGCTCTGGGCAACCGCTCGCCGCAGGGCCTGACGTTCGACGGCAGCGCAGCGACCGAGACGACGCCCGTCGTGCCGGATGATCCCGAGTCTGCGCAGCAGGACGAGCAACCGTCGCAGCCGTTCGAGCTCGCGGACGACGCGGCCGAGCTCGCCGAACAGGCGCAGGACACCTTCGCCGAAGCGCTCGAGCATCAACGCGCCGGCGACTGGGCCGCGTATGGCGAGGCCATCGACCGTCTCGGCCAAATCCTCGAGCGGCTCTCCAGCTCGACCGAGTAGATATCCGCTGCATAGACGCGCGGTATGCGCTCGCCTACGCTGATTCCCACGACCGTCCCCGTCCGGTGTTGCTGGAGAACGACCATGGCCACTACTGCTGAGCGCGAGTCTGCCGTATTCATGATGTCGGCCGGCCGTTTGCCCGTGACCCTCGTGCGCGGCGAAGGCTCCAAGGTCTGGGACGACGAGGGCAACGACTACCTCGACTTCGTCGCGGGCATCGCCTCCGACAATCTGGGCCACTGCCACCCGCGGGTCGTCGAGGCCATCAAGCAGCAAGCAGAAACGTTGCTGCACGTCTCCAACTACTTCTACACGATTCCCCAGCTCGACCTGGCGGACGTGCTGCTCGAGCAGTCGGGCATGACCCGCGTCTTCTTCTGCAACTCAGGCGCTGAGGCGACCGAGGGCGCGATCAAGATCGGCCGCAAGTGGGGTCAGACCCGCCGCGACGGCGCGAACGAGATCATCGTCATGGACGAAGCCTTCCACGGCCGCACGTTGGCCTCGGTCAACGCCTCGGGCAATCCGCGCTATCGAGAACCGTTCGGTCCGCTCGACGGCTTCCGCCACGTTCCCTTCAACGACGTGAACGCCGTCCGCGACGCCGTCGGCCCGCAAACGGCTGCCGTCCTGGTTGAGCCGCTGCAAGGTGAAGGCGGCGTCAACGTCGCCGACGACGGCTACCTGACCGCGCTGCGCGCCATCTGCGACGAGCACAACCTGCTGCTCATGCTGGACGAAGTGCAGACCGGCATCGGCCGCACCGGCAAGCTCTTCGCCTGGCAGCACGAAAACGTCCAGCCCGACGTGATGGCGCTGGCCAAGGGGCTCGGATCGGGCGTGCCGATCGGCGCGATCGTCGCCAACGAGCGCGGCGACATCCTCGAACCCGGCGATCACGGCACGACCTTCGGCGGCCAACCCTTCACCACCTCCGTGGCGCTCGAGACGCTGCGCGTGATCATCGAGGAAGACATCCCCGCCCAGGCCGCCGCGCGCGGTGATCAGCTGACAGCCGGCATCCGCAGCCTGGAAGACCGACACCCGCTGATCGACCACGTGCGCGGACAGGGTCTGCTCGTCGCCGTCGAGCTGAGCGACGACGTGGGACCAGCGCTGGTCACCGCGATCCGCGATCGCGGCATGCTCTGCAACGTCGTCAAGCCAAACGTGCTGCGCCTCGTCCCGCCGCTGATCATCAGCGAGGCCGAGATCGACCAGGCCGTCAGCATCATCGACGACGCCCTCGCGTCGATCGCCGACTGACTGCCGACCGCTTCCATACTGAACCGGACAGGAACATCAGGTGCCGAATCGAATCGATGAGAAACGCGTCGTGCTCGCCTACTCGGGCGGGCTGGACACCTCAGTCGTCACGCGTTGGTTGACCGAGCGCGGCTGGGAAGTCGTCTGCATGACGGCCGACATGGGCTATCTCGAGGCGGACGAGGAGCTCGAGTCGCGCGCCTACGCGGCCGGCGCCGTGGGCTTCGAGATGCTCGATCTGCGCGAAGATTTCGCGCGGGCATTCTGCTACCCGGCGCTGATGGCCGGCGCGCTCTATGAGGGACGCTATCCGCTGGCCACCGCGCTCGCCCGTCCGCTGATCGCCAAGGCGCTCGTTGACGTCGCCCGCCGCCACAACGCCACCGCCGTCGCGCATGGATGCACCGGCAAGGGCAACGACCAGGTGCGCTTCGATGTCTCCGTCCAGGCGCTCGCCCCCGATCTGCGAATCCTGGCGCCCGTCCGTGAGTGGGAACTGACCACCCGCGAATCGGAGATCGTCTACGCGCAGGCGCACAACATTCCAATCACGGTCAGCGTCGACAAGCAGTACTCAACCGACGAGAACCTCTGGGGTCGATCAATCGAGGCAGGCCCGCTGGAGGATCCGTGGACCGAGCCGCCCGACAACGTCTGGGAGTGGACCGTCAATCCCGAGGACGCGCCGAACGAGCCGACCTATCTCGAAGTCGGCTTCGACCGCGGCCGCCCGGTCTCTCTCGACGGCGAGGAGCTGGACCCGGTCACCCTGATCAGCCGCGTGCATGACATCGCCGGCGCCAACGGCGTGGGACGGATTGACATGGTCGAAGACCGCCTCGTCGGGATCAAATCGCGCGAGGTCTACGAGGCGCCGGCCGCGACCGCGCTGCGCACCGCGCACCAGGCGCTCGAGACGTTGACGCTGTCCAAGAGCCAGATTCGGCTCAAACATCGGCTCATGCAGGACTACGCCGACCTGATCTATGACGGCCTCTGGTTCACCGGCGTTCATCAGGATTTGGCCGCCTTCACCGCCTCGATGCAGCGGCACGTCAGCGGGACGACACGGCTCAAGTTCTACAAGGGCCAGGCCGTCGCCGTCGGCGTCGAAAGCCCCAACAGCCTCTATCAGTACTCGCTGGCCACCTACGACGAGGGCGACGTCTTCGATCAATCGTCGGCCATCGGCTTCATCGACATCTTCGGTCTGCCGGTCCGCGTCCAGGCGGAGAAACAGCTGCTCCGCCAGGACGGCGGACCGCTCGACGTATCATCGGGGCGAACGAGCTAGCACAAACGCCGGGAGGGGCCGCAGCGATGACGACAGACGCGTTTGAGACGGAGATCGTGGTCGAGTACGAAGCGGCCGTGCCGACCGCCGGTGGACCGGACGCCGCGGACTTTCAGATTCGCCGTCCCGGTCACGCCACGCTGGAGGTCGCGCTCTACCTGGCGTTGGACGCCAAACAACGATTTGCCGCCGCCTGCGGACCGCTCTCAGACGCACAGACCCAGGCGTTGCTCCGCGCGATCGCTGATGGACTCTATCCAGCGCTGATCGCCGATGGTGCGGTCCCGCCCGCGATCGTCACCGTGCGAGCTGCAGACTTCGACGACGACCAGTTCAACAGCACCATCGACGCGGCGGGGCTCACGCGCCTCACCTCGGACGAGTGAGCGCCTGAGGATCGACTTGTGAGCGACGACGACGCCCAGCGGCTCTGGGGCGGACGGTTCGACGACTCGCCCGATGCGCTCGTGCAGGCGTACACGTCGTCGATCCAGATTGACCTGCTGCTCTTCCGCCACGACATCGCCGGATCGCGTGCGCACGCGCGGATGTTGGCCGCTCAAGGCATCATCGACGCCGCGGACGCCGCCAGCATCATCGAGGGACTCGACCAGATCGAGTCAGAGATCGAGTCCGGCGGGTTCGAGATCAACCACGCGCTCGAGGACATCCACACCCACATCGAGGCGCGGCTCGGTCAGATCATCGGTGCCGACAAGGCCGGCCGACTGCATACCGCGCGTTCCCGCAACGATCAGGTCGCGCTCGATACGCGCATGTTCGTCCGCGACGCCATCGTCCAGGCCGTCGGCGCGGTGCGCGGTCTGATGGTCGCGTTGATTGAACTGGCCGAGCGTGCGCAGGACGTCTACATGCCCGGCTACACGCATCTGCAGCGCGCGCAGCCTGTGCTGTTTGCGCATCACCTGCTCGCCTATCTGGAAATGCTCGACCGCGACGCTGACCGCCTGACCGACTCCTTCGCCCGCGCCGACATCATGCCCCTCGGCAGCGCCGCCCTGGCCGGCGCCGCCTATCCGCTCGACCGCCAGGCCGTCGCCGACGAGCTCGGCTTCGAACAGGTCTCACGAAACAGCATGGACGCCGTCTCGTCGCGCGATTACATCCTGGAGTTCCTCGCCAACGCATCGATCTGCATGGTCAATCTGTCCCGCCTCTGCGAGGATGTCATCCTCTGGAGCTCTGCCGAGTTCGACGTGTTGCAGTTCGGCGACGCCTTCACCACCGGATCGTCGATCATGCCGCAGAAGCGCAACCCCGACATCGCCGAGCTCGCGCGCGGCCGCAGCGGCAGGGTCGTCGGTCATCTGACCGCGCTGCTCACGACGCTCAAGGGTCTGCCGTTGGCCTACAACCGTGATCTGCAGGAAGACAAGAGCGGTCTCTTCGACACCGCCGAGACGCTGATCGGCACACTGCATGTCCTGGCCCGAGCACTGCTGACCGCCCAGCTGAACGCCGACCGCGCCCGAGCCATGGTCGACCAGGACCCCTTCATTCTGGCCACCGACTACGCCGACTACATCACCCGCAAGGGCGTCCCCTTCCGCGAGGCGCACGGCGTTGTCGGCCGACTGGTCAAGCAGTGTGAGGCGCGAGGTTGTGCACTGGCAGACCTGACGCTGGAGGAGCTGCAGGCCGAACATCCCGCCTTCGAGGCGGACGCCGTAGGCATGACGGTCGAGATGGCGCTGGCCGCTCGCGATCTGCCCGGCGGCACGTCGCCGAATCAGGTCGCGGCTGCGCTGGACGCGGCGAAAGAGCGCCTCCAGCTTCAACCATCGAATCAACAAGGGTCGGACGTCCCGCCGCCGTCCCCGCCGCCGTCCGAGCAACCGCTCGAAACCGGCCTCAACCGCGCCCAGCGCCGAGCCGCCGAACGGGCCGCCGCGAAGCAGCAATCAGCCCGCCGGGATCGCCAATGAGCCCGCGCCGCCCTGTCCAGATCGCGCCCTCAATCCTCGCCGCCGACTGGACACGCCTCGCCGATCAGATCGCCGAGGCCGAATCGGCCGGTGCCGACTGGATCACCCTCGATGTCATGGACGGCAGCTTTGTGCCGCCGATCACCTTCGGCGCGCAGATGGCTGCGGCCGTGCGCTCGCTCACGGCCTTGCCGATCGAGGCGCACCTGATGGTCACGCGGCCGGAGGACCAGATCGATCCATTCATCGAAGCCGGCGTCGACTGCGTCACCGTCCACATCGAGAGCACGCGCCATCCCCACCGCCTGCTCCAGCGGATCGCCGCCGCCGGCGTCGAGGCCGGAATCACCCTCAATCCCGGCACGCCGCTCAGCGAGCTGGAGGCCGTCGCTCCCATCGTCGGCCGCATCCAGATCATGAGCGTCAACCCCGGCTGGGGCGGTCAGAGCTTCATCCCTGAGTCGCTGGACAGAATCCGCGAGGCGCGCAACATGCTGGATCGACTCGGCCGCGACGACGCCCGCGTCGCCGTCGACGGCGGCGTGAACGAGTCGACGATCCGCGAGATCGTGCAAGCCGGCGCGGACTGGCTGGTCGCAGGCTCTGCCGTGTTCAACGACCG
This sequence comes from Dehalococcoidia bacterium, assembly GCA_022824765.1. Classification (GTDB taxonomy): domain Bacteria; phylum Chloroflexota; class Dehalococcoidia; order Bin125; family Bin125; genus Bin125. Next base: position 12,341 of record JAJDZG010000137.1, read on the forward strand.
CGAGTCGGTTGCCGATGCCCTCGCCCGGCTGCGCGCGGCGCTCAGCTGATTGCCGACAGCCTCTTCTGGTAGACGCGATAGACCTTGTAGACCTCGGCGTCGGTGCGCCGCAGCGCCGAGTTCAGCAGGTGATTGTCCTCGAGCACCCAGCCCAACTCCGCCCACTCGTAACCTTGGGCGGCGCCGCGTACGTGCACTTCGGCGGTCAACATCACGCCCAGCGTGGCAAACTCACGCGTCCGCCACTTCTGACGCACGCCCAGCAACATCACCCGACCACTCGTCGGCCGCCGCTTCAGCCGCCACAACAGCTTGGCCCAACCAAACGGGAAGAGGCGTCCGTTCAAGTCCCGCGCGCACTCGTTCAGGTTCGGGATCGAGATGACCATCGCCGCTGGGTCGCCGTCAATCTCGACGATGGCGGTCAGGTCGGGATCGGCAAACTGCACGAGGTCGGCCGCGAGGCGATCCGCCTCCGCCTCGGTGATCGGGACGGATCCCCAGTTGTCCACCCAGGCCTCGTTGAAGATGTCGGCCGCGATGCGCACGTCGCGGCGCAGCTCGCGCTTGTTGAACGCCCGCACCGTGACGCGCGGGTGTTCGAGGATTCGTTGCCGGCCGCGCTCGCGCCGCTCCCCCAACGGCGCGTCAACGGGATAGCGATAGGCCCAGAGGTCCTTGACCTTGTCGTAGCCGCAGGCCTCGATCAGGTCGGGGAACCAGCGGCGGCCGTGCGGCATCGCGATCATCGGCGGCGAGTCGAAGCCCTCGACCAGGCAGCCTGACTCGTCGTTGATCGTGAAGCTGAACGGACCGCGGCAGAAGTCAGCGCCGCGTTCCTCCAGCCACGACTCGGCCGCCGCGAACAGCGCGGCGGCCGCCTCGGGGTCGTCCACGCAGTCAAAGTGGCCGAAGAATCCGGCCCGCTCGCCCCACTTCTCGTCATGCAGCGGATTGATCTGCGCGGAGATGCGCCCGACATCCCGCCCATCGCGCTCGACGATGAACAACTGCGCCTGTCCGTAACGCAGGAACGGCGTCTGCTCAGGATCGAGGCGTTCCATCTGGACCCGGCGAAGCGTCGGGATCCAGTGCGGGTCGCCGTCGTAGACGGTCCAGAGGAGGTCAACGAACGGCGCGGCTTCGCGTCCGAGCGGCACAGCTCGGACGCGAACGCCCTCGGCCACGTGCAGTCGCCTTCAGCGGTCGGAGCGCGGAGCGCGTGTCGAGCGCCGCCTAGTAGCGGCGGTCGCGGTATCCGCCGCGGTCGCGGTCGTCGCGGTAGCCGCCACGGTCGCCGCCGCGGTCGTCGCGGTAACCACCACCGCCGCCGCCGCCGCCTCGGTATCCGCCGCCGCCGCCGCGGTCTTCGCGGAAGCCGCCGCGATCGCGGTCGCCGCGGTAACCACCACGGTCGCCGCCGCGGAATCCGCCGCCGCCGCCGCCACCTTCGCCGCGCGGACGCGCTTCGTTGACGCGCAGCTGGCGACCGTCCAGGTCGTAGCCGTCGAGCGCAGAGATGGCGTTCTTGCCGTCGTCGTCTTCCATGTCGACGAAGCCGAAGCCTCGCGAGCGGCCGCTGTCGCGGTCAGTCGGGATCACACAGTCGTTGACTTCGCCGTGCTCGGCAAAGATGTCGCGCAGCTCTTCGGCGCTCGTGCGGAATGGCAGGTTGCCAACGTAGATTCGCATATTCCTCGGTCTCAGTGTCCCAGTGTGTCGGGTCTCAGTGCAGCCGCCCCGCCGTCCGGGCGGGGCAGAGTCAATCGCAGGCAGTCGTCAGGGGCGGATGCTTCATCCGCGGCTCTGGCTTGGAGGCGGTGGACGGTTCCGATCGCAATCTCAGTCGAACAGCGCTGGCGCGTGCGCGCCGAGCCTCGATTAGGCGGCGAGCCGCTTCATCATCGTGCGGAGGCAGGCCGTACAAACGTTAAGCCGCTGGGTCTTGCCGTCAACGGTTACTTTGTGTCGATGAACATTTGGCTTGAAGGTACGCGATGTGCGCGGCGCCTTGCGCTTCCAACGCCCCGAGTGCTTGTGGCGGATGTTGCGGCCGAACGTGGTCCGCTTGTCGCAAAGGTCACACTTGCCGGCCATCAGTCCGTCCTCAAACTCTCCCGCGCCCCGCGTCAGCCGGCGCCTGATCATCAGCATACCAGCAGCATCGCTCCAGAAACGGGTCTGTCGCCGCCGCAAGCCGCTCAACCTAGACTGACTATACGAGAGGCTACAGATGACCGAACCCTCAGGCCTCGACGGAAACGCCGTGCGGATGATGATCCGCGGAGCCTCGGGCTGGGTCGCCCTGCACCGCGAGGCGCTCAACCAGATCAACGTCTTCCCCGTCCCCGACGGCGATACCGGCGCCAATCTGGCTCGCACCCTTGCCACGGCCAGCCAGGCCGCCGAAGATGCGCCCGCCAACGCCGCCGCCGGCGACGTGGCCACCAGCGCCGCCTCCGCCGCGCTGATGGGCGGACGCGGCAGCTCGGGCGTGATCGGCGCTCAGTGGCTGCGCGGCTTCGCTGACGCGCTCGCCGACGATTCCGCCAGCTTGGCCGTCGCCTTCCAGCGAGCGGCGCAGTTCGCCCGCGACGCCGTCGCCGATCCGCGCGACGGCTCCATGATCTCCGTCGCCCGCGACGCCGCGGCCGCCGTCGAGCTGTTCGACGCTGAATCACCTGCGGCTCTGATGCAGCGCAGCGTCGAAGCAGCGCGAGCATCGGTCGAGCGCACGCCCGATCAGAATCCCGTGCTCAAGGACGCCGGCGTCGTCGACGCCGGCGCGCGAGGTCTGGAGTTCATGCTGCGCGGCATGGCCGGCGCGCTGGCTGGTGAAGAGATCCCCGAAACGCCAGCCGAACTGGGCGCCATCGACCCCGCCTGGCTCGCGCGCCGACTCGACGCTGACGGTGAGTTTGAGGGCTTCTGCACGGAATTGGTCGTCAGCGATGTGGCCGACGTGGACCGCTTGCGCACCATCCTCGAGGGCGACGACGAGAGCGTCATGCTCGCGCCCGATGGCGGCGACCTGCGCATCCACATCCACACCCACGAGCCGTACGAGACCTATGCGACCGCCGAGGACGCCGGCACGATTCGCGCCTTCCGCGCCGTCGACATGCGTCAACAAGCGGCGCGGACCCATGAGGCGGAGTCGGACGCGGCGGTCATCGCGGTGGCGCAGGGCGCGGGCTTCGTCCGCATCTTCACCGAACTCGGCTCGGCAGCCATCGTCTCCGGCGGCGCGGCTGACAATCCATCCGTCGAGATGCTGCTCTCCGCTGCCGAGTCCGTCAAGGGCGGAGACGTGATCGTGCTGCCCAACAACCACAACGTGACGCCCGCCGCGCAGCGCGCCGGCGAGCTCGCCGCTGACGCAGACGACCCGCAGCGCATTCACATCGTCAACACCGACAGCCAGGCCGAAGGCGTCTCGGCGCTGGCCTCGCTGATCGGCGGGATTCCGGCCGAAGACGTCGCGGCTGAGATGGCGGCGGCCTTGGAGCAGGTGCAGATCGGACGCGTTGCCCTCGCGGCGCGCGATTACGACGGCGATGTCCCGATTCGCGCGGGCCAGCCGTTCGCCATGCTGGACGGTCAAATCGTGGCCGCCGGCGAAGACATCGACGCGCTCCCGTTGGAACTGGCCACTCGCATGGCGGTCGCGTTGGGCGGCGCGTCGTTGTTCACCATCTTCTTCGGCGGCGACGCCTCCGAAGATCGCGCCGACGCGCTGGGTCAGGCCATTGCCGATGCGACCGGCCTCGAGGTCGACATCGTCGCCGGCGGACAGCCGCACTATCCGTGGTTGATCGCGCTGGAGTAGACGGAGAGTAGACAACGAGCTGTTGGCAAGCATCTTGCGCCGGCGTCCGGTTCTTGTGTAGATTGGCACATATGTTCACAGCGATCCTGACCGATTCCTCCAGCGACCTTGAGCAGGGCCAGATCGATGGCATCCACGTCGTGCCCCTGCACCTCTTCTTCGGCGACGAGCTGTTCGAGGACGGTGTCACGCTCAGCAAGCCCGATTTCTGGCAGCGGCTCGATCGGGAGGCGGCTGCGGGCAACGATCCGCCCACCACGTCGCAGCCCGCGCCGGGTGTCTTCCGCGACGCCTTCCAGGCGCTGATCGACCAGGGCGCGGAGGGCATCGTCGCGGTGCACCTGAGCGGCAAGCTGTCCGGCACGCTCAACTCCTCGAAGCAAGGCGCTGCGCTGCTGGAGAACGCTCCGCCCATCGAGTTCGTCGACGCCAACACCGCGTCGATCGCCGTGGCCTGGGCGGCCGAGGCAGCACTGGAAGCGTCGAGAGCGGGCGCCAGCCTGCAGGAGGCCGCAGACGCCGCGCGTCGAACCGCCGAACGGACGCGCACCTTGCTGTTCGTCGAGACGCTGGATTATCTGTTGCGCGGCGGAAGGATCGGCCGCGCCCGTCACCTGGCCGGCAAGTTGCTGCGCGTCCGTCCCCTGCTCGAGGTCGTCGACGGCGAAGTGGTCGACATCGAGAAGCCGCGCACCCGCGCCAAGGCGCTCGACCGACTCTACGCCCACGTCATGGCACATGGTCCGCCTGAGCGCGTCGCGATCCTGCACGGTCGCGCCGACGCCGACGCGCAGGCCATCGCCGCGCGCATCTCTGATGCCTGCGACGGGATGGATGTGCCGATCGTGCTGAGCTCTCCCGTGCTCGGAGCGCACATCGGGCCCAGCACCGTCGGCGCTGCGGTGCTACGCGCCGAGTAGGACGGACCTCCGCGACATGGCCGCGAGCCGACCGCCATCTGCCACGCTGCAGTCCATGCTCGCGCTGGAAGATCGGCTCGGCTTCCAGGATCGCGCCGTCGCCGGCGGCCTCGACGGCTACCTCCGCAACGTCCTCAAGGCCGGCGAGCAGCACAACCTCTTCAGACAGATCGTCGCCGGTCTGCCGCGCGATGGCTACGCATCGCTCTCGCCGGACGAGCGGCGGCGCTGGGCCAGCGGCGTCCGCTCCGCGCTGGAGCCCGGCGGCTCAGCGGTCACCAAGTCGACCGAGCAGGAATCGCCCGCCAAACCGCGCCGATCGCGCAACGCGCGGGCGAAACCCGTCGCGACATTCTCAGACGAAGATCCGCTCGCGATGGACGTCGGCCGGCTGGGCCGCGTCCAGCCGCAGTCGCGCAAAGCCCTCTCCAAACTGGGCATTGACACCGTCTACGACCTGCTCTGGCATCCACCCTTCCGCTATGAGGACTGGCGAAACGTGCGGGCCATCGGCGACGTGCTGGCCGACGTGGATGTCACCGTCGTCGCACAGATTCGCAGCATCGACCTGCGCCGACTGCGCGGCGGACGCACCGCGACCGAAGCGGTGGTCAGCGACGGCACAGGCTCGCTCGGCGTCTGGTGGTGGCAGCAACCCTACCTGGCCAAGCAGCTCCAACCGGGCATGCGCCTGGGACTGTCCGGACAGGTCACCTTGAAGGGCCGCCGCCTGCAGATGCAATCGCCCGAGTGGGAACGGCTCGACGATCCCGACGACGACACCGTCCACGTCGGTCGTCTGTCGCCGGTCTATCCGGTGACCAAGGGTCTCGCGAACCGCACCGTCCGGCGCCTCGCACACACCGCCGTGCGCGACTATCTGCCCTACCTGCCCGAGACCCTGCCGCAACAGATCATCGACCAAGAAGGCTTCATGTCGGAGCAGGAAGCGCTCAACGCGCTGCACGTTCCTGAAGACATGGACGATGTCGCGCACGCGCGTGAACGGATTGCCTTCCAGGAACTGCTCGGCGTGCAGCTGGCGGTGCTGTCGCGCAAACGAGAAGCGCAGCGCCGCTCCGACGCGCCCCGAATTGCGATGAGCGGCCAATTCCTCGACGACTTTCTCCGTGCGTTGCCCTTTCAGCTGACGGCGGCTCAACAGCGGGCCTTGACGGACATTCGCGCCGACATCCAGCGTGCCGAGCCGATGGCGCGGCTGCTGCAGGGCGACGTCGGCTCGGGCAAGACCGTCGTTGCCGCAGCGGCGATGCTGGCCGCGGTCAAGGCCGGCCACCAGACCGTGCTGATGGCGCCCACCGAAGTCCTCGCCGCGCAGCACTTCGAGACGTTCCAGCGTCTGTTCGGCTCCGACGATCTCTCCGCCAGCGGACCGCTGTTCAACGACTTCCGCCTCACGCCGGCGCTCGGCCGCGCCGTCAAGATGGACCTGTTGACGGGCTCGGTCCGAGCCGCCCGCAAGCGTGCCATCCACGAGCGCATGAGCTCGGGCGACCTCGATCTGGTGGTCGGCACACACGCGCTGATCCAGGACAGCGCGAACTTCGGCGATCTGGGACTCGCCGTCGTCGACGAGCAGCATCGCTTCGGCGTCTTGCAGCGCGACTCCTTGCGCAGCAAGGGACGCAGCCCGCATCTGCTGGTGATGACCGCCACACCGATTCCACGCACGCTCGCGCTGACCGTCTACGGCGAGCTCGACTCGTCGGTGATCGACGAACTCCCGCCAGGTCGGCAGCGAGTCGAGACCAGCATCGTCGACCCCTCGCAGCGGGAGGAAACGGTCTACCGGCGCATCCGCGAGGAGGCCGCCCAGGGGCGCCAGTCCTTCGTCATCTGTCCGCTGATTGAGGAGTCGGAGAGTCTCGAAGCGGAAGCAGCCACCGAACAGTATGAGTTTCTGCGCAGCGGTCCGTTGCGAGACCTCGCGCCGCGCATTCGCCTGCTGCACGGACGGATGTCCGCGGACGACAAGCGATCAGTCATGGCTGATCTCGCGGAAGGCCGCGCCGACGTGCTCGTCTCCACGATCGTCGTTGAGGTCGGCGTCGACCTGCCGCGCGCAACCGTGATGGTGATCGAGGGAGCGGAGCGCTTTGGGCTCGCGCAGCTGCACCAGCTGCGCGGCCGCGTCGGACGCAGCGATCTGCCCTCGGTCTGTTTCCTGGTCTCCGAGACGGACGCCGATCAGCGGCAGCGACGCCTGGAGTTGATGGTGCAGACCTCGAACGGCTTCGAGCTCGCCGAGGCCGACCTCGAGATTCGCGGGCCCGGCGAGTACTTCGGCACCCGCCAATCAGGCCTGCCCGATCTCCGCGTGGCCAAGCTGACCGACCACGTGAATCTGAATCGCGCGCGCAACTGGGCCAACCGGATCCTCGACCATGACCCGCACCTGCGCGCGCCCGAACACCAGTTGCTGCGCGCGCGGATGGAAGGCGTCAACGCCGAAGGCGCCACGGCGATGCACTGATCGCGCACCGTTTGCGCACCCGTGACGCGAACGCGGGTGTCCGCACTATGATCGATCTTTGCAACCAGACGTGAGCAAATGCGGAAAGTGGACCAAGACCATGGCGCGTGCGACACGTGAGCTGGTCGGCGAACTCGTTCGCAACGCCCTCGAGTTGGCGCAGGCCGATGGCGCGTTGCCCCCGATCCAGCCGATCGAGCTGCGCATTGAACGCCCCAAGGAACGAGAGCACGGCGACTATGCCTGCAACGTCGCCCTGCGCCTGGCCAGCTCCGTCCGCCGTCCGCCGATGGAAGTGGCCGAGGTCATCGCCGAGCGGATCATGCGCTCCGCGCCGATCGCGGACGTGTCCGTCGCACCGCCGGGCTTCATCAACATCGCGCTCGACCCGGAGTGGCAGCGGACGCAGCTGCTCTCCGTGATCGAGGCCGGTGATCAATGGGGCCGCATCGATCTCGGCGCTGGACAGCGGGTCCAGGTGGAGTTCGTCTCGGCGAATCCCACCGGGCCGCTGCAAGTCGGCAACGGCCGCGGCGCCGTGCTCGGCGACGCGCTCGCTGCCGTGCTCGATGCGGCCGGCTACCAGGTCGAGCGCGAGTACTACGTCAACGATACCGGCGCGCAGATTCGACTCTTCGGCCGCACGCTCCACGCGCGCTACCAACAGCAGTTCGGCCGCGAGGCCGCGCTGCCAGATGGCGGCTATGCGGGCGCCTACATGGACGACCTGGCCAGCCAGATCAAGGACGAGTTCAACGATCGTTGGCTGGACGACAGCGGCGATCCGCCGGCTGAACTCTCCGACCGCGGCCTGGAGCTCATGATCGAGCAGATCCGCGCCGACCTCGCCCTCTTGCGCGTCGAGTTTGACCATTGGCAGCGCGAGTCAGCGCTCTACGACGGCGACGCGTCGACCTACAGCGTCGCGATGCAGCGGCTGCGCGACGGCGGGATGGTGGTCGAGAAGGACGGCGCGGTCTGGTTCCGCGCCGACGAGTTGGGTGACGACAAGGACAACGTCCTGATCCGATCGTCCGGCGAGCCGACATACTTCGCATCGGACGTGGCCTATCACTACGACAAGTTCTTGCTGCGCGGCTTCGACACGGTGATCGATGTCTGGGGCGCCGACCACCAGGGCCACGTCGCGCGGACCAAGGCGGCGGTCAGCGCCGTCGGCGGCGACGGAGATGCGCTCGAAGTGCTGCTCTACCAGCTCGTCCACCTGCGTCGCGGCAGCGCGCGGGTGCGGATGTCCAAACGGACCGGCGAGATCGTCACCTTGCGCGAGCTGGTCGAGGAAGTCGGCGCTGACGCCGCCCGCTTCTTCATGCTCCAGCGCTCGGCCGATGCGCAGATGGACTTCGACCTCCAGCTGGCCGCCTCCGCTGATCCGCGCCAGAATCCGGTCAGCTACGTGAAGTACGCCCACGCCCGCTGCGCCAGCGTCCTGCGCGCCGCCGATGAGGCTGGCCTGGCGCCGTCCTCCGACCGACTGGACTTGCTCCAGGAACCGCAAGAGGCAGAGCTGGTCAGCGAAATCTTGCGGTTGCCAGAGCTCGTCGCGGACATGGCGGCCAGGCGCGAGCCGCACCACATCACGCAATACGCCCAATCACTCGCGCAGGCGTTCACCCAGTTCTACGACCACTGTCGGATCGTCGTCGCAGACGAACCGCACCGCTCCAGCGCGCGGCTCACGCTGACCCAAGCGTCGCAGGCCGGCCTCGCCTCGGCGCTGCGGCTGATCGGCGTCGAGGCGCCCGACGCCATGTAACCAGACCGAGTAGGCAGACCGAACAGGTTGACGGAGGACATCATGCAAGATCGCGTGTTCGCGGGCATCCGCGCGACCGGACGGCAGCACATCGGCAACTATCTGGGCGCCATCCAGAACTTCGTCGCGCTCCAGGACCGCTTCGAGTGCATCTACTCGATCGTCGACCTGCATTCGTTGACGACGCTGACCGAGACCGACCAACTCCGCGGCAACGTGCGCGAGACGGCACTCGACCTGCTCGCCGCGGGCATCCGGCCGGACGAGACCATCCTTTACGCGCAAAGCCATGTGCCGGAAATCTCGGAGCTCCACCTGCTGCTCTCGATGGTCACGCCGATCGGTCGGCTCATGAACGTACCCACATTCAAGGAAAAGGCCAAGTCGCAGCCCGACAACGTCAACTACGGACTCGTCGGCTACCCCGTGCTGCAGACGGCGGACATCGTGCTCTACCGCGCCAACAAGGTGCCGGTCGGCGAGGATCAGCTGCCGCACCTCGAGCTCGCGCGGGAGATCGTGCGGCGCTTCAACCACATCTTTGGCGACACCTTCCCCGAGCCTGAAGCAGAACTGACCAGCGCGCCGATGGTGTTGGGCTTCGACCGCCGCAAGATGTCCAAGTCCTACGGCAACGCGGTCGACATCGCGGCCACCCCGGAGGAGACGTTCCAGGCGATCCGCTCCGCAATCACCGATCCACAGCGCGTCCGCCGCGACGACCCAGGACGGCCCGAAGAGTGCAACGTCTTCACCCTGCACGGATTCTTCGGACCCGAGAAGCAGGATCAGATCGACCCTGCCTGCCGCTCAGCCACGATCGGCTGCGTCGACTGCAAGCGTCAGCTGTCGGAATCGGTCAACGACTACTTCGCGCCGATCCGTGCGCGACGCGAGGAGTTGGCCGCCGACCCTGACGCCGTGGACGAGATCCTGCTCGACGGCGCGCGTCGTGCCCGCAGAATCGCAGCAGAGGTGCTCGCCGACGTCAAGGAAGCAATCGGCCTGCCCGCCTCGCTGCCCGAGGTCGCGCAGGTCTCGTAAGAGACCTCCCGCGCAAGGAAGCCCCTCTGCCACGCTGTGGCATCTCCCCCGCTGGGGGAGAGTTTGTCATCGCTCCGCGGCATCGCCCGTGACGGGGGAGAGCTTTGGGATCCCGCTACTTGCGCTCTAGGACGACGACGGGAATCTGTCGGTCGGCCCTGCCGGCGCGGATCGCGTAGTCGAGGTACGGCGCGAAGTCCTTGGCCATCAGCGCGAACAGTTTGTCGCGCTCCGCGCCTGCCGACGTGCGGGCCGTTGCCGCAAACTGCTCCGTGCCGACCATCAGGTGGACATCCGGGTTGGCGTCAAGGTTCAGATACCAGGCCGGGTGGTCCTTCGCGCCGCCCTTGCTTGCGACAATCACGTACGCGCCGTCCGATTCGCCATAGATCAGCGGCAGTGTGCGCCACTCGCCCGACCGTCGACCCTTCGAGGCCAGCAGCAGACAGGGAATCTCACCCGAGCCGTCGGGCCGATTCCACATGTGGCCTTCGGCGCCGCCCGAGTCGAGGTATTGCCGCGTGTGCTCGCGAATCCAGTCGGGCAGGTCGGGATTGACGCTGAAGATGTCGGACATCGGGAGTGCCTTTCGGAACAGATCGGTCGTCCCAGCAGTCTAGGGCCGCATCCCGTCCCCAGCGCCGTTCAGGCGCCCGAAGCAGCGCCCAACCAGCAGACCAGCAGCAGCGGCAAGATCGGCAGGATCAGGTATCGCTGGAGACGCAGCCGAAGCTCAGACAACCGCCGCATCTGCATCCAGATGCAGAACAACCCGACCAGGATCAAGTACAACAACGGACCCAACAACCAGGCCAGGCTGCCCCCCGACAGGTTGATCGACGCCGCCGACAGCGCCATCGCCGCCGCCAGCACCGCCCACGTCATCGCGACCGCGGTGTCGATGCCGAGCCAGTGCAGAATCGAGCGGCCGCCGTCCACATCGTCCCGCTCGTAGTCCGGCAGCTTGTAGAGCATGAACGCGCCCGCGCCGGTCAGCGCTCCGATCGGGATGGTCCACAGCACATGCACGCTGGGGAAGACGTCGCCCACCATCTGGATCGCGCCAGCCGGCAGCAGCACGCCGATGAACGCCCAGACCAGCACGCTCAGCACGGACCCGCGCCACAACACGTGGTACAGGATCGCCGCGGCGAGCATCGCCAGCGCGATCACGCCCACCCGCCAGTTGTGGACAAAGGCCGCCGCGCAGCCCAGACCAAACGGGAACAGCGCCGAGAGCAGCGCCCCGCGCACGCTAATCCGTCCCGCCGGAATCGGACGCCACAGGCGGCTCGTGTTGCCGTCCAGCTCTGCATCGAGCGCTCCGTTCACCAACGCCGCGGTGTAGGTGAACATCACGATCACCGCGCAGTAGATGAACGGCTGCGACCACTCGATCGACCCCTCAGCCGCGGTCAAGACCATCAGCGCCGAACTGACCTGCATCCAGAAGCCGGTGTACGGTCGCAGCATCTCGGTCCAGGGGACCACCGGGCTGCGCAGGATGCGGTCGCGCCAGTCGACGCTCTGCTCCGCGTGCGGCGCGTCCCGCGCTTCAGACTCTGCATCTGCGGGAAGCCTGGGCGGGTTCGGCGTCGGATCGGTTGGCTGCGAGCTCACAGTCAGCAGCCTAGACCCATCGACCTCCAATCAGCGCGCGTCGCGCCGACATATACTCAAGCTGTCGACGCCGCCGACCTGCAGCGTCGCAACGACCTGACTGGAGCAGCCGATGGCCATCCTCAACATGGTGCGCGACTACGAGCGCGTCGCAAAGTTCCAACTCGGCCGCTACGTCGGCATGAAGGGACCTGGTCTCGTCTGGATCATCCCGATCATCCAGGCCGGCACCAAGGTCGACATGCGCGAGCAGTACTTCGACGTGCCCCCGCAGCGCAACATCACCCGCGACAACGCCGGCGTCGATGTCGACTTCGTCGTCTACCTGCGCGTGATGGACCCGGAGCGCACGGTCCTCGAAGTGCGCGACTACCTCGGCGCCGCCCGACAGCTCGCCACGACAACGCTGCGCGCCGTCGTCGGAGAAATGGCGCTCGACGAAGTCCTCTCCCGCCGCGACGACATCAATGACCTGATGCAAGTCAAGCTCGATGAGGTGACCAACCGCTGGGGCGTCAAAGTGACCGCCGTGGAGATCCGCGAGATCGAGCCGCCGCCCGCGATCGCCGAGGCGATGACCCGCCAGATGTCCGCAGAACGGACGCGGCGCGCGCAGATCACCGAGTCCGAAGGCTCGCGCGACGCCCAAATCAACGTCGCAGAGGGTGAGCGTCAGGCGGCGGTGCTCGAGGCCGAAGGTGAGAAGCAGGCTCAAATCCTGCGCGCCGAAGGTCACCGCGAAGCGCAGATTCTGGAGGCGCAAGGCTACGCCGACGCGCTCAACTCGATCAACGCCGCCGCCCAAGTGGCGCACGGCAACACGATGGGTCTGCAATATCTCGAAACGCTCAGGAACCTCGCCAACAGCGACAGCACCAAGTGGATCATCCCCATGGAGCTGACCAACGCCGCCCGCACGATCGCCGAACGGCTCGGCGTCAGCGTCGCCAGCGGAGCCAACGACAACAACAACAGCTAGCTCGAGTTCTCAGGCCCGGGCTGCGGCCCACTCTCGCAGGCGTTCCAGACGGTGGTCGATGATCGTCCGCCATTCCTCTTGCGACGGGGAGGCGGTGCTCGTCTCGCCGACGTAGGCGCTGCTCGCCAACAGATCGAAGGACTGTTCGCGCAGGGCGAGCAACGAGCGCTCCAGGTCGGCGGCGGTGCCTCCCTGCTGCTCGGCGACGTTGACCACCCAGCCGCCGTCGTCCTTGGGCACGATCGCGTCGCCGCTGAAGAGGTAGGTCCGGCCGTGCGGTGACTCGTAACGGACGCTGATGCTGCCCTTGGTGTGACCGGGCGTGGCCATGATCTCGAGGCCGTCCAACGCCTCATCGGCGCAGTCGGGTTCCCAGACCAGATCGATGCCGAGGCCTTCGGCGTAGTTGTCGATCTGGTCCACTTCCACCGCGCTGCAGGCCAGGCGGGAGCCAAAGCGCTCGCGCACCGCCTGGAGTGAATGGCTCGCCTCGTCGCCGTGCGAGAGCAGTTGCACCTGCACCCCGCCCAGCGCCGCGATCTCATCCAGCACGTCCTCGTCCGCCTCGTCCCGCTGGAAGCCCAGGCCGTAGATCAGGACGTTGCCCTGCGGACGGGTCAAGAGGTAGGCGCGGGTGTTGGCGATGTCTCCGACCGGGTGGTGGGGCGTGGCCCAGAGGTCGGGCGCGATCTGCGTGAGGCTCATAGCGTGCTCCAGAGTCGTCTCGGCGTAGTCTCGGTGTGGTCTTCGATGCAGACTACTGAACGAAGCAAGTGGGGCACCAGGGAAACGGAGCTAGAGCCTGTTCACAGTAGCGGCGAGGTCTGATCGCCCACGTCCGTCATTCCAGCCCCCATCGTCATTCCAGCCCCCAATCGTCATTCCAGCACCCATCGACATTCCAGCCCCCATCGTCATTCCAGCTTGTCTGGAATCTCGCCCGATCTCCCGCCAGGCCAGAAGCACCAACAGGGAACGAGGTCCCAGACTTCGCTGGGACGACGATCCTCGACCACGGCCTCGCCCTGATCTGGGAAGCGCTCCAGCTACTGTGAACAGACCCTAGACCGGGCCCGCGTGCTCCATGATGAAGTCGTGCATCTCCGACAGCACCGTTTCGGGATCCTCCGCCAGGCCGTGGCCGCCGTCGGGGATCAGCACGAGCTTCTTTGGCTCCTGAGCTCGCTCGTAGATGTCTTCCGACGCCATGTGGTGCAGGATGCCGTCGGC
>JAJDZG010000079.1 GCA_022824765.1 Dehalococcoidia bacterium
CAAGACTGAGGAATCGACCGCCCATGCTACTGGTGAGCCGCAAAGACCAGGAGAGCCCGGAAGCGCTCCTCCGCCGCTTCAACAAGATGGTGCAACGCGACGGTGTGTTGCAAGAAGCGAGGCGGCGGCGCCGATTCATCAGCAATCGCGAGAAGCAGCGCCAGGCCGAGCGCCGCGCCGCGCGTCGACGTCGACGCGCGATGGTCAAGGTGCGCCGCCCGCGCATGCCTCGCTAGCGTCCAGGCGACGACCACTCCGCCTGCTTCGCCGCGACGCCAGGTGCGTCCTCGCGGGGCACCGATGCTTTCCGCGATCCGCGCCCGCTCACGTAGATTGCGGATCAGCAGACGGCCGCCGTCGTTTGGGTGGGTTCGCGCATGCTTTACTTTCAGGCGGTGCTCGGGATCGCGCTGATCGTCGCGCTCGCCTGGGCGCTCAGTGAGAATCGGCGCGCCTTCCCGCTGCGCACCGCGGCGGCCGGATTCCTCGTCCAATTCGCCTTGGCCCTGCTGCTGATCAAACTGCCCGGAGCGCAGATCGTGTTCGAATGGATCGGCGACGGCGTCGATGCGCTCGTGCGATCCTCCGAGGCCGGCACGTCGCTCGTGTTCGGCTATCTCGGCGGTGGTCCGCTGCCGTTCGAGGAGTCGTACCCCGGCGCGGCGTTCATCTTCGGCTTTCGGTCGCTGCCGCTCGTGATTGTCGTGGGGGCGCTGACGGCGGTGCTCTATCACTACCGAGTCCTGCCGCTGCTCGTCCGCGGCTTCGCGTTCGCGCTCAGTCGGACGCTCAGCGTCAGCGGCGCGGCCAGTTTCGCGACCGCCGCCAACGTCTTCCTCGGCATGGTCGAAGCACCGTTGCTGGTCAGACCGTACCTACAGACCATGAGCCGCTCCGACCTCTTCATCGTCATGACCGGCGGCATGGCCACGATTGCCGGCACCGTCTACGCGCTGTACTCAGTGACCTTGGACGGGATCATCCCCGATCCGGCCGGACACCTGCTGACCGCGTCGATCATCAGCGCCCCGGCCGCCGTCGTGATCGCGCTGATCCTGGTCCCTCGCGGTGACAAGCCCGTTGACGCGGTTGACGACGCGGCCATCGAGTTTGCGCGCATCTACGACAACGGGATCGACGCGCTCACACGGGGCGCCATCGATGGACTGCGCCTGCTGGGCTACATCGTGGCGATGCTGATCCTCTTCGTCGCGCTGGTTGAACTGGCCAACATCATCCTCGCTGCGTTGCCCGCCGTCGACGGTGCCGACCTCACCCTGCAGCGCATTTTCGGTTGGCTGCTGGCGCCGGTCGTGTGGTTCCTGGGCGTGCCCTGGTCCGACGCGGTCGACGCGGGCCAACTGCTGGGTACCAAGGTCGTGCTCAATGAACTGGTCGCCTATCTCGACATGTCGAACCTGCCCACAGGCGCCCTGACCGAGAAGAGCGCGCTGATCATGGCCTATGCCCTCTGCGGCTTCGCCAACTTCGGCAGCCTCGGCATCATGCTGGGCGGACTCTCGGCGATCGTGCCCGAGCGGCGCGCTGAACTGGCCAGTCTCGGGATCAAGTCAATCCTCGCCGGGACCATGGCCACCTGCATGACGGGCGCCGTCGCCGGCCTGCTCTACTGGTAGCTGAACCGTCCCATCCCGTCGCATGCCGGCGCTGCACAGCGCTGCGATACGCTTGACCGATGGACCTCCGCGCCCAACTGGTTCGTCTCGCCGCTTCGATGACTTGCGATGCGCTGGCGCAGGCCGACGCCACCGATGTCACGGCCGATCTCTCCCGCGCGAGCGGCGCAGCAGTGCCGATTCGCGCCAACGGCGCGGACGGCGCGCTCGCCGTCTGCCCGCTGTTTGATCTGGACGCGGCGGAGTCAGACGGCGCGCTGCTTGCCGCCAAGGTGGCACTCGAAGAGCGGCTGCATGCCTACGGCGCCCGAGACACCGCGGTCTGGATTCCTCCCGGTGCCGCCTTGCCGTCGGACGCTGACCACGCCGCAGGTCTGATCGCCGAGGCGGCGCGCGAGCTCGAGGTCGGCCAGCGCGGCGAAGCGGCGTTTCCAGTCGATGTCGCCGTACGCAAGACCGGCAGCGACGGCTCCTACATGAGCGTGCTCGGCGGATTATCCCAGCATTGGGCGAAGTTTACGGGTCAGGTGATGGGCGAGTATCAGCTCGACGCCTCCAACATCCACCGCTTGCCAGAAGATGAGACCCGGATCACACAGATGGTCGACTTCCTCGTGCTGGTCGCGAATGGCATCCGTTCCGACGGGACCGCGACCACGGTCAAGGGCGAGGACACCTGGCGCATCCAGCGGATCGACGGCCTCGAAGAACCGATGGTGCTCTGCGCCCCGCCGACGTCGGTAACGGACGGGCGCGCGGTTCGGCGGCTCATGCGCCGTTCGCTGCGCGACGCGGACGAGGCGGCCGACGCGATCGGCGGCCAGTTCCGGATCGCCGCGATGGTCACCCTGGCGTCGAGCGTGGAGCGAGAGCTGGCATCAACGGCGCTGCGCAGCGTCGATCCGCTGCTGCTCGCCGGCTGGACCTACATGCCGCTCCTCGTCGACGGCCAGACAAAGACACTGCTCGACCCATCGCCACCGCTAACCTAGCGCCGATCCCCATCATTCCAGCGCCCCGCTCTCCGTCATTCCAGCGCCCTGCTCTCCGTCACGCCAGCGCCCTGCTCTCCGTCACGCCAGCGCCCCCTTCCGTCACGCCAGCGCCCCCTTCCGTCACGCCAGCGCCCCCTTCCGCTGCCAGCGCCCCCTTCCGTCACGCCAAGCGCCCCCCCTCCGTCATTCCAGCTTGTCTGGAATCTCGCTTGACTGCTCAGCGGCCAGGGATCGAGATCCCAGACTGCGCTGGGCTGACGGAGGGCGGAGCGCGATCGCAGACTGCGCTGGGATGACCGGGGCGTGGCTCAGGCTCGCTCGACGATGGTTACCTGGCCGCTCGATCCGTCGACCCTCAGTAGGTCTCCTGATTGAATCTGTGTCGTCACCTGCTGCACGTTGACCACGGCGGGAATGCCGAACTCCCGCGCCACGATCGCGCCGTGACTGAGCACGCCGCCAATCTCCGTCACCACGGCCGCTGCCAACGGGAAGACTGGCGTCCAGCCCGGATCCGTGAAGCGGGCCACGAGGATGTCGCCCGGCGTCAGATCGCGGCCCGCCGTGGCGGAGTCGGCGACGTGGGCGCGACCCTCGACCCGTCCCGTCGATGCCGCGATGCCGCTCAGGATGATCGGCAGCGCGGAGTCGTCCAGGCCAGCCGTGCTTGATGGCGCTTCGCTCGCCGAGGCCGACGGCGTATCTGGTTCGACGACCATCGGATCGCCCGAGCGATCACGAAGCGGCGCGGCGGGTGACTGCTTCCAGATCGCAAACTGCAGGCGGCGGCGGCGAATGCGGCTGCGCATTCTGGCCGCAAAGACCGGCTCCTCCGCGCGCCGCGTCAGCGTCGCGAGCTCCTCGAACAGCAGGTAGTAGATGTCGCCGCGATTGGCGATCACACCGCGCTCGATCCAGCGATCGGCGAGCTCGTGCCAGAGCCGGCGCTGTTGCAGCGAGAGTTCGAGCAGACTGAACTTCGGATTCTCGCGCAGCGGTTGCAAGCGGCGGGCTTGCTGAATCTGGGAGCGGAAGAGCAGCCAGCGGACACGGCCCAACCCGCCGCCGCTGACCAGACGCGAACGGATCTCGCGCTCCGCGTCGAGTCGTTCCTGCTGCTGGCGCTCGACCATCTCGTCAGGATTGTTGGCCTCGGGATGCAGGACATAATCTCGAAAGGTGTTGAGGATCAGCGACGGCTGTTCGATCCAGCGCGGCTCCGCTGCTTCGAGTTCGCCGGCGGCGCGGTGACCGTACTCAGCCATGAACGTGTCAAGCGCATCCCGCAGCCACGTCAGCGCGGCCGGCAGCGCGTCGGAGTGCAGCGCGGTCCACAGCGTGTCCGCGCTCTCGCCGCTGACAAACGCGGCGGCCTCACGGTCGGACGCCGCACGCACCGCGATCCGACGCAGGGCCAGATTGCCGTCCTGCGTTCGCACGCCGGGCAGCCCTTGCAACACGGCCAGCGAGAGATGACGCAGGTTGCCGCCCAACCAGCGGTCGGTCGACCAGAGCAAGCCTTGCGTGGCGCCGTAGACGGCGGATTGGGCGCGCATCAGGAAGACGGTCTGGCGCTCGCTCTCGGCCGCTGAGCGGCTCAGCTCGCGGAGAATCTGCCGGTCGCTGAGCGATGCGGCGTCGAGCGCCCGCAGTCGGTCGCGCTCGGTCTCGGCGCTGCGGCGCATGTCGGGCCAGCGCGCGGGCATCCGATCCTGGTCGCGCAGCCAGCGCAGCATGAACGGCAGACGCGGCAGCATGGTTCGCCAGCGGATGCTGGTCGATTGCTCGCCGTTGCCGCCGGCCTCGACCTGATCAGCCGCCTCCGGACCGCCGATCGCTTCCAGGAAGTGCGTGCCGCTGAACCCAAGACGATCTCGAATCAGTTCCATCATCAGTCCGACATTGAAGTAGACGTACCCGTCGTAGAGCGCCACGAATCGGCGTCCGTCGGTCCAGTCTGCCCACGGCGCATGGAAGCCGCGATCGAGCGGATCGGCGATGATCGACCAGCTGAGCGGCGTCATCACGTTGGGGATGACCTCGCCGGCGTTGGCGCGCGACCATTGATCGTTCGGGTGCGGCGTCTGCGGCAATCCGCGGCCGGGCGCGCCGCCCCAGGGCAGCGGATCGTCAATCAGCCGCGCGTCGGATGTGTCGACGGTGCCGGAGCCGTACGCCTTCCAGCGCAGCACGGCGGGCCCACCGAGATCGAGTTCGGCCTGCAGCAGCGCCGACCGAACCGCATCGAGCGACTCGGCGTCGCCGAACTGCGAGATCGTGATCGGCCCGCGCCGAGGCAGCGAGATTGAGCGCGGCGCGTCACCCTCGATGTCGATCCGCATTGCGGCCTGGTTGCGGCCCTGCGGGTCTTCAGACCAGGCCAGTCCGCCAGGCTGATCGGTTACCGTCGCGTTCATGTTGTCAGGATATGCAACGCGACGCCCAACCTGGAACCGAGTCTGATGTCGGAACCGCTGGACCCGGGCAAGCTGCCGATGGACATCCTGCTGCGGGCGCTGGGCAGCGCGGTCAGCGGTGTCAGCGGCGGGCCGAGCGGTCGGTCTGGCCTGCGGCAGGGACCAGGCGTGGGCCGCGACGCCGCGATCGTGGAGTTCGGCGCTGAGGCGCTCGTGGCCGCGTCGGACCCGATCACCTTCGTCGATGCCGACGCCGGGCGTCTGGCGGTGACGGTCAACGCGAATGACATCCTGGCGGTCGGCGCAGAACCGCGCTGGATGCTCGCGACCGTGCTCGCGCCCGCAGGCAGCGACGCCGCTGACGTCGCCGCGCTCGTCACGGACTTGCAGTCCGCCTGCGACGCGGCTGGCGTGGCGCTGATCGGCGGGCATACCGAGATCACCGACGCCGTCACCCGCTGCGTCGTCTCCTGCACGATGATCGGTTCAGCGCCGTTGGGGCAGATCGTGCCGTCCGATGGTGCGCAGGACGGCGATCTGATCATCCAGGCCGGCCGCGCCGCTGTGGAAGGCACCGCGATCCTGGGCGCTCCAGAACT
>JAJDZG010000025.1 GCA_022824765.1 Dehalococcoidia bacterium
GTCGCGCGCGACATCTGGGTCGACCCACAGCTCAAGCAGTACGCCGTGCAGTTGGTCGCCGCCACGCGCACCCACGAAGCGGTCTATCTCGGCGCGTCGCCGCGTGGATCGCTGGCGCTCTTCCGCTGCGCCCAAGCCTCAGCCCTCCTCGCCGGCCGCGACTACGTCATCCCTGACGACATCAAGACCCTGGCCCACGCCGCGCTCGGGCACCGCATCATCCTCAGCCCATCCGCGCAGGTCCGCAACCAGGATGCCCGCACGGTGATCGACGACGTGCTCGAGCGCGTGCCGGTGCCCGGCGCCCGCGCAGCGTCATGATCCGCCCGCCGGACCAAAGAATCGACTAGCACGGTGCGCGGGCTCGTCGGCGCTCTCCTCAGCCCTGTCCGATCAGCCTTCGGCGGCGCGTGGCGCGCGACCTTCGGCACCCGCCGCTCGCTCAGCATCGTCGTCACTCTCACGATCATCGCCTTCGCCGTCGGCTTCGCGTCCAACTACTGGCTGCCCCAGCGCCTCGGCTACACGCTGCTCTTCGGCATCGTCCTCGCCGGGGCCTGGACCTGGTCCTCGGGACAGGGCGTGCGCGTCCGCATGTCCCGCTCGCGCGACCGCGTCCAGGCCGGAGAATCGATCGTCGAGCGCTTCGAAGTGATCAACGGCTCCGCCATCCCCAAGCTCTGGCTCGAAGTCGAAGAATCCACCGACCTGCCCGGCCACAGCGCCAGATTCGTCACCTCCCTCGGACGCGCCAGCCACCGCAACTGGCGCGTACAGACCGTCTGCCACCGGCGCGGCCTCTACAACCTCGGACCAATCACCGTGCGCAGCTCCGACCCGTTCGACATCTTCCACCGCGAGCTGCGCTTCGGGCATCGGCGCGGACTCGTCGTCTATCCACGCGCGCTCGAGCTGCCTCGCTACTCCGCGCCGCCCGCCAACCTGCCCGGCGAGGGACGCTTCCGCCGACGCACACATTACGTCACCCCAAACGCCTCGGGCATCCGCGACTACGAGGCCGGCGACTCGGTCAACCGCATCCACTGGAAAAGTTCCCTGCGCACCGGCTCGCTCAAGGTCAAAACCTTCGAACTCGACCCAGCCTCCCACCTCTGGGTGGTCCTCGACCTCTCCAGCCAGGACCACATCGGCAACGGCGACGACGCGACCATCGAGACCGCCGTCACCGTCGCCGCCTCCGTCGTTCGGCTCTTCATCAACCAGAACCGCTCCGTCGGGCTCATGATGTTCGGCGATCGGCTCGACGTCATCGAGCCCGACCGTGGATCGCAGCACTTCGGACGAATCCTCGAATCGCTCGCCGTCGCCCAGCCTGTGGGAACGGTGCCGGTCGCGTCCATCCTCTACCAACAATCACGCCGCTGGGGACGTCACACGACCGTGATCGTCATCACCGCCTCCACCGATCCACGCTGGCAAGGCGCGATCCGCACCCTCACCCAGCGCGGCGTCAAGGCCGCCGTGGCGCTGCTCGACCTCGAATCCTGGGGCGGACGATCCGGCGCCCCCGCGACCGCCGTCGAGCTGCGCGCGATGGGCGTGCAGGTCAACCTCATCCGCCACGGCGACCACATCCCCTCGGTGATGGTCGGTCAGATCCCCGGCGGCCGAGCGCCCTCCGGCGCTGCGGCGCTGGCCGACATGCCCACGAACGACGCGAACGGGATCGGCGGCGCTCCCGCAGCGCAGGCCAACATGGAGATGGAGGAAGTTGTCTCTGAGATGCCGATCGGTGATCGATCGCCACAGACAGAGCCAGTGGTGCCAGGCGGTGGACCAGAGGAGGGCACTCCGTGAGCGCGCAAGCGCGAACCATCGCGCTTCAATCGCTGATTGAAGCTGACGCAATAGACGCGCCGGTTGATGCGCTCGAACGCGCTGCGGCTGCCTTCGCTGCACTAGATCCAGAGGATGCAGGAAGAGTGGGTCTGCTACTCAGTGACACTACGATCCCTGATCATCGCGCCGCTCGCCGGTCGATCTGGCGGCTTGCGGACGCAGCCAGAAGAGCCCAGGGGCGTAATGCACAGGAGCTCATCGAAAGAGGACAACTCCTCCTCAACGACAGTAGCCCGGCACTCCGGAAGTCGATTGAATCGCACATCACCACCGGCCAGCTGCTTCTGCAACTCGCTCGAAACGCGATAGATGACGACGATTTCGGCAGCCAGATCACTTCGGCCCTATTCGCCCACGAACTTGTCTACGCTCCGACAGAGGTCGACGGACCAGAACTCAGAGAAGAATAGTGACTGCGCAATCCTCGGTTCCGGGCCCCGATCCACCCAGCACGCTCGCCGGCGAAGCCGAACGCCGATTCTTCGCGCGCCGCTCCAACCGCGAGACGCTGGTCGTCTCGGGCCAGGAGCGGCCGCTCACGCGCCTGCAGCGCGCCCTGGAATCCACGATCACCTTCGGCATCCTGTTGCTCGTCGCCCTCTCCACGGCCAACAGCATCTACGTCGCCGGCTGGGTGGCAGAAATGCCCGACCTGCGCGTGACCGCAACCATCGCAGTCATCCTGGCCATGGCGCTGGGACGACTCGCGCCGTTGCGCTGGCCACTGGCGATGCTCGTCGGCGCCGTACTCGGCGGTGCCCTGATCATGGGACAGATCACCCAGCTCGAGACGCTCGGTGGACAACCACTCTTCTGGGACCGCTTCACAGACTTCGGTTTCCGCTTCGCCGACTGGTTCGAGCAGGCCTTCAGCGCCGGCCTGACCACCGACAACCTGCCGTTCGTCTTCTTCGCCGATGTCCTCGTCTACGTCGCGGCCTTCCTGGGCGCTTATGCGGTCGCCCGCTGGCGCAACGCCTGGGTCGCCATGATCCTGCTCGGCGCACTGCTCGCCGTCAACGTGTCCTACCTCGCCGACCGCCAGTGGAACCTCTCCTACGGCTTTTTCCTGACCGGTTCGATGCTGCTGCTCATGCGAGCCTCGCTGCTGCGCCGCATGGACCAGTGGCGCGCCCAGGGTTCGGCCTATCCAGACTGGATTTCGCTCTCCTTCCTCGGCGCCACCATGATCGCCATCGTGCTGCTGCTCACCCTCTCGCGCGTCTTGCCGCGACCCGACGAGTCACAAACGCTCGAGGACGCCTGGTCCGCCATCGCCGAGCCGTTCGAAGGGCTCAACGACGACTTCCGACGGCTCTTCAGCGGCATCGACTCACGGCGCGGCGTGCCCGTGCACTCCTTCGACGACTTCCTCGTCCTCCAGGGCGACGTTGATCCCGGCGACGCAATCGTCCTCCGCGTCGCAGCCACCGAGCCAGGCCTGCTGCGCGGCGCCGTCTACGACGAATACACCGGCCGCGGCTGGCGACAAAGCCCCTCAGTCGCCCGAACCGTGCCTGAGCTCGAACCGATCAGCGGCAGCGCCGAGACAGACGACACATCGGTGCGAGACACGGGGACGATCAGCACCGACTACCTCGATCGACGCCCCGTCGCCGCACAAATCTCCGTCGAACGCTCCCCCGCTGTTCTGTTCTCCTTCGGCGCGCCGCTCTTGGCGAACAAGGACACCCGCGTCGACACCCTGGAAAACGTCGAGTTCACCGTCGACTTCCAGGCGCCCGATCGCTTCGACGGCACCGACCTCGAGCCCGTCATCGACGCCATCACCCAGCGCATCGCCGCCGGCAACCGCGACCCCGAGGACGACATCGAGCCGCCCTCAGCCGATGAAGTGGCATCCTACGTTCCCGCCCAATACATCCTGCGCGACGTGATCATCGACGGATCCAGCGGCCAGCCAGCAGGACTCATCCTCCTCTCCCAGCCATCCGAGACCGATGTGCTCTCCCTCCGTCCGCTCACCAATCGCGTGCGGGCCGGCTTCACCTATCAGATCACCGGCACCGTCTCGGGCGCCAACGAAGAGACGCTCGCCTCAGCCGGCGGCGATTATCCACTCTGGGTCAGCGAGACCTTCCTGCAACTGCCCGAGTACGAGGACCACGAACGCGCCAACATCGACGCCATGGTCGAGACCATCGCCCAGAGCTTTCAGCTGCAGCCTGACCCCGACCGCGATGACGGCGGCTACAACCCCTACGCCATTGCCGCCGCCGTCGAGACATACCTGCGTTCCGCCCCAGCCATCGACGAGGACGGCCGCATCGTCCGCGACGACGACGGCAATCCCACTTCGCTCTATCCGCTGACCACCGACATCGAGCTGCCGCCCGCCCAGTCCGACGCGGTCTACTGGTTCCTCTTCGAAAACCTCGAAGACGGCCGCCCGATCGGCGGCTACTACGATTACCACTCCTCGGCGATGGCGATCCTGCTGCGCGCCGCCGGCGTGCCGGCCAGAATCGCGACCGGCTTCGTGCTCAGCGATAACAACTTCGACGACCGCACTCAGAACAACATCGTGCGCGGCCACGACGCCTACGCCTGGGTCGAGGTCTACTTCCCCGAGTACGGCTGGGTCGACTTCGACCCCACGCCCAGCACCTCGGCCGATGAGGCGCTGGCGGCAATCGCCGGCGGCGGCACCCGCATCGCCGCCCAGCGGCTCAGCACCCCGCGCTTCGACCTGCGACCCGGCCTCGGCGGCGGCGACCTCTCCGACATCGTGCTCGACGACATCCTCCAATACCTCGCCGCCGGCACCCTGCCCGGCGAGAGCGCACTCGTCGCCACCGGACTCAACCGCTGGTATTGGTTGGGACCGACCATCGCGGCCGCAGTGATCGCCGCGCTCGTCCTGCTCTTCTGGATCGGCTGGCGACTCTCCCTGCGCGGCATGGAGCCGACCGCGCAGCTCTGGGTCTCCACCGCACGCCTCGCTCGCTGGACCGGCATCGCCGCAGAACCATCCACCACCCCGCAGGAACACGCCCGGTTGATCGACGACGTCCTCGGCCAACACTCAGACGCACGCGCGCTCGCCAGCCACTACACCGCCGCCCGCTTCGGCCGCAAGACCCTCAGCGAGGACGAGCAAAGCGAAGCCGCCCACCTCTGGCGCACAATCCGCGCCAGCCTCATCCGCCAAGTCCTCAAACTCCCAGCCAAACCCCCACAACCAGAAGGCTCACAGTCACCAACACCCCCCACCAGCTAACAAATCCCCCAAAAGCAGAAAATGGACTCGGTTCACTCCTCCCCCCCGCGGGAAAGGAATCCAGCCAAATCCTCCCCCCCGGCTCGCGGAGGCGAGCTCCTCCAAATCCTCCCTCCGCTCGCGGGAGAGATGTATTGCCAAATCCTCGCCCCGCTTGCGGGAGAGATACATTGCCAAATCCTCGCCCCGCTTGCGGGGGAGAGAACTTCTAAATCCTCCCCCCGCAAGCGGGGGGAGTGAGAGGGGGGCTGCCCCACAAGCGCGAGGAATAAGAGCGCGCAACCCATCAAGAACAACCCACCGCAGTTCAGTCCTCCCCCCACTTGCGGGGGCAAGAGCTGCCAAATCCCCCCCGCAAGCGGAGGAAGTGAGAGAGCCCCTGCTCAGTTCTCTCCGACGCGGCCCCGACACTGACACCTCACCAATCCACCGCCAGCTCCCCATCCGACAGCGTTCCCGCCGCGAGACGCTCGCCCGGCACCGCCCGCAACGCGTCGAGCACGGCCAACGCTTGCTCCAGCGTCGCGTGCTCCAGCGGCAGCGCCTCCAACGCCTCGCGCAGCGCGGCTCGCGACGTCTCCCGACGCGCAGCAATCGACTCCTCCTCAAACGTCGGAGCAGTCGGCAACCCGCCCGACCCGAGACCCTGTTCCTGGCCGGTCGCCCCCGACGCGGACTGCCACGCCTCGAGCGCCTGGCCGTCCTGCGACGACTCCTCCGCGCCGGCCTCAGCGCTCTCGCCTGACTCATCAGACGGCTGATCGCTCGGCGCCGGCGGGGCATCCTCCTGCAACGCGTCGAGCATGCCGGTCACGATCTCCAGATTGACCTTCGCATCCAACAGCGACGGCGATTCGCGCAGCGCCTCGATGTAGGCCTGACGCGCACCGAGCAGGTCGTCGTTGGCCCAGCGGTGGTTGCCCGCGTGGAACCATGCAGTCGCGCGCAAGGCGGACTCGTCCGAGCGAAGGGCGGCCAGCGTGTCGGTCTCGGCGCGCTCATACGCGCCCAGTTGGTGCAGGGCTCGGCCGGCGTTCAGATGCAGACGCGGCTCAATCGGCTCGCCGCGCGCCCGCGATATCCGCTGCGCTTCGCGCCAATCAACCAGCGCCGCGTCGTGCTCACCAGCGTCATAGTGCGCGACGCCCTCACGGTTCAGCTGCTCGACGCTGACCCCGGCGCAGCTGCCGACACCGAGCGCCGCGCCAACGATCAGCGCGAGCCAGGCCGCTCGACGCCAGCTCGCGCCGAAGGCTCGCGCGCCTGACGCGAGCACCAGCAGCAGCGCCGCAGCTCCCGCGAACCACTGGAACTGCTCCGCGAGCGCGGACTCCTCGACGATCACTGGCCGCACCAGATCCAGCGCGGCGAGATCAGCCGTCATCGACGCCATCCGTCCCGGCGCATCGAGCTCCACGTAACGACCGCCGCCCACCTCCGCGATGTCCTGCAGATGCCCCGCGTCCAGCCGCGTGACGACCGCTTGCCCCGTGCGCGGATCGATCCGCGGCTCGCCGAACGGTCCCGACGCAATCGTCGCGCCGACATCGGAGCCCACGCCGACCGCAAAGACTTGCAGACCCGACGCGCGCGCCGCCGCAGCTGCCGCGATCGCATCGCCCTCATGCACCTCGCCGTCGCTCACGACCGCAATCGCGCCATTGGCCGCGCCATCGACCACGACGGCGCCCTCGTCATCCGCTGCCCGCTGGATCGTCAATGCCGCGAGATCAATCGCTTCGGCCAGATTCGACCCAGGCCGCACCAGCGCTTCGCCCGGCTGCATCGCGTCGAGCACCTGCAACGCGGCGTCGTGATCTCGAGTCAACGGGAATCTCAGGAAGGCGCTGCCGGCGAAGATCACTAACCCCACGCGATCACCACGACGCGCATCGATCAGTCGTCGCACCTCCGCCTGTGCCGCGCGGAAACGGCTCACCGCGCCGTCTGCGACATCCGCCGCCGACATGCTCTGCGAAACGTCCAGGGCAATGACCAGCGAAGATTCGGACTGGTTCAGCGTCTGCTCACCCTCGCTCCACTGCGGTCTCGCGGCGGCGACGGCGATCAACGCCAACGCAATCAGCAGCAGCCCCCGCGATGCGGCGCTGCCCGCCCGCTCGCCCGACACCTCCGCGCCGAGCGCAATCTGTTGCAGCCGTCTCGCCCGCCACATCCACCACCAACAGACGCCGGCGGCAGGCGCCAGCGCCAACAGCGTCAGCATCCACGGCGACCCCAACTGCAGCATCACCGGCGTCACGGCGACTGCCTCCACCAGCTGGCGCGGAGGACCAGCTCCAACACGAGCAGCAGGCCCGCGGCCAGCAGGATCCACGGGGCCAGCTCGACCGTGCTCAGGAACACCTCGTCGCCCACGCGCTTGCGCTCGAGGTCCGAGATCTCCTCGTACGCGGCCGCCAGCTCCCCCGCGTCGCTGGCCGAGAAGTACACCCCGCCAGTCTCATCGGCCATGTAAATCAGCGTCAGCTCGTTGAAGCTGACCCCGACCTGACGCACCGTCGTCGGCAGACCGATCGTGTACAGCCGCACGCCGGTCGCCCGGGCCACGGCCGCGGCCTGGTTCGGCGTGATGTCCGGCACGTTGTTCTCGCCGTCGGTCAGGACCACCACGATCCGCGACGCCGCGTCCGAGCCGCGCAGCAGATCAATCGCCTCCATCGTCGCCACCCCCAGCGCCGTGCCGTCCGCGATCAGGCCGCTCCGCACCGACACATCGATCATCTCGTCAATCGCATCAAGATCGAGCGTCAGCGGGCTCAGCACCAGCACCGATCGCTGGAACATCACCAGGCCGATTCGGTCGCTGCCGTTCTGCTGTCGTTCCGCGACGAAATCACGCGCGACCCGTCGAGCCGCCTCCATCCGCGTCTCCTCGCCGCTCAGCCGCGCACGGACCATCGACGAGGACGTGTCCATCACCAGCACGATGTCGATGCCTTCCGCAGGTCGCACGGCTTCGACCGTCGTCGCCTGCGGACGGGTCGCAGCCAGGACGATCAAGATCATCGCCAACACACGCAGCAGACCGAGCCACGGCAACAGGCGCAGGCGTCGGCCCGGCGACGCCGACTCGGGCGGCGCACCGGCCAGCTGCGGCAGCACAAAGTGCGGACGCGGCAAGCGCGCCTCCCGCCGCAACAGCCAGAAGTACGGCACGAGCAACACGAACAGCACAAACACGGCCGGATCGTCAATCCTCACGCGCGACCTCCGACCAGATCGCCGCAGCCTGCACCGCGTAGCCGCGCAGACGCTCCGGAGCGGGCCTCTCGCCGCCAAACTGCACCCGATCACACGCCTCCAGCAACTGCGTCACGCGCAGCACAACCGAGCTCGGAGCGCCCGCGCGCGCCAGCGCCGGCCCTATCTCGCTGGCCGTCAGCGCGCTCGCCGGCAGCGGCCAGTCCTCCGCCAACCGATCACGAACCGCCGCCGACAGCTGACGGCATTGCTCAGCCGCAGACAGCTCCGAGTCCATCTCGAACCTCGGCGTCGATTGCGCGGCGTCAACGACCTCGCTGGATGTCGATGCCGGCAGCGGAGCCACCCGTCGTCGCCTCACCACCCGCGCCAGCGCAAACCCAGCGCCGACGCCAATAATCGCCACGATCCAGGGCGCAAACGTCCGTGACCCGCCATCGATCAGGTCAGGACCAGTCAGCGGTCGCGCCTCTGGAGGGTCGCTGAGCACAGATTGCACCTCGACCGTGACGGTGCTGAGCGGTCGTCGCTCAATCGATCCGTCCCGGCGGGCGATCCGCACCTCAGGCAGCGACACGTCGAACACGCCGACACGGAAGGATCGCGTCCGATAGACGATCAACGTCTCAGCGCCGCTGATCGCGGTGCCCACCGCGGCCGACGGTTCCACCGACCCCAGCTGCACCACACCCGGCTCCACCAGCACGCGATCACCGATCTCGTGACGGACCGTGATGCGAATCTCCACCACATCGCCGACCGTGACCGCGCCCTCAGGCGACACGGCGACCACGATGTCTGCTTCCCGGTCTCCTTCCTGCGACGCCGCGACGCTCCAGCCGATCGCCAGCAGCAGCGCGAGTGAGAGCCCCACGAGTGCAAACAACCGTCTCACGGCCGACTCCGGCGCTCACGAAACAGCTTGGCTACCGTAGGCAGCCAATCATCATGCGTCTCGACCAGCACAGCGTCGCAGCCGCAAGCTCTCAGCCGGCTCAGAATCCCTCGACGCTCAGACAACAGCGCCCCCTGCTGCGCACGCGCTGCCACGTCGTCGACGCGCAGGACGTCGCCGCGCTCAGCGCCTCCCCACTGGACAACGCCGCCCTGCGCAACCTCGAGATCAGTCTCCCGCGCATCGCGGACGCAGATGGCGACCACATCGTGCCGGCGGCTCAGCCGCGCCAGCTCAGCGTCCCAGATGTGGTCCGGATGGGTCGGAATGAAGTCGGAGATGATGATGATCACCCCGCGACGAGGCATCACGCGTCCCGCATAGCGGAGCGCTCGGCCGAGCTCGGTGCGTCCCCCGCCCGCCTGCGTCAGCAAGTCGCGGACGATCCGCAGCATGTGGCTCGCACCCTTCGCCGGCGGCACGGCCAGCACGACATCGGTCGCAAATGCCGCCGCGCCCACAATGTCGTTCGCGTCCGCCGCGGCGAGCCCCAGCACGCCCGCAATCTCCACCGCGCGCTCACGCACCGACGCGCCGCTCGCGGCATAGCCCATCGATCCGGAGACATCCACCAACAGCAGCACCGTCTGCTCGCGCTCCTCCACATAACGGCGCACAACCGGTTCCCGCAGACGCGCCGTCGCCTTCCAGTCGATCGCGCGAACGTCGTCTCCCGGCCGGTACGGCTGCAGCTCCGCGAACTCCAGACCTCGCCCGCGAAACGCCGTGCGGTAGTCGCCCGCGAGCGCGTCTCGCATCGCGCGCCGCGCGCGAACCTCGATCAGGCGCACCTGGCGGCGAACATCCTCAATCGTCGCTGCCGCGTCCGACCGCTCGGCCAGCGGCGGCGCGATCCAGTCGCGGAGGCGACGCATCATCAGACGCCTATGGCAACGGCAGCGCGGTCAGCAGCCGCGAGATCACATCGTCGGCGCTCACCGCGTCGGCCTCGGCCTCATAGCTCAGGACGAGCCGGTGGCGCAGCGCGTCGTGGGCGACGGCCTTCACATCGTCCGGCGTGGCGTAGTCGCGACCCGAGAGCCAGGCGAGCGCGCGCGCGCTGATCGCCAGCGCCGTCGTCGCACGCGGCGACGCCCCATAGTCCACATACGTGCCCAGATCCCGCACCAGGCGTCCCGGTGAGCGCGTCGCTCGGACGATCTCCACGATGTAGTCCCGCAGACGCGCCTCCATTCTCACCTCGCCGACCGACGCCCGCGCAGCCAGCAACTCGGCCTGACCCAACACCGCATCCACGGCCGATGCCTCGCTGTCGATCGCCCCCGCCAGCGTGCGATCGAGCACCTCGCGCTCCTCCAACTCGCCCGGATAGTCCACCCGAACGTTGAGCAGGAAGCGATCGAGCTGCGCCTCCGGCAACGGATACGTGCCCTCCTGCTCGATCGGATTCTGCGTCGCCAGCACGAGAAACAGCGGCGGCAGCCGAAACGTCTGTCCACCGATGCTGACCTGCCGCTCCTGCATCGCCTCCAGCAACGCCGATTGCACCTTGGCCGGCGCGCGGTTGATCTCATCCGCGAACAGGACGTTGGTGAACAACGGACCCGTACGAACCTCAAACTTCGACTCGGCGGCGTTGTAGATCTCCGAGCCCGTCAGGTCAGCGGGCAGCAGGTCAGGCGTGAACTGCAGCCGCGCGTAGTCTGCGTCGATGCAAGCGGCGAGCGTCGAAACCGTCAGCGACTTGGCCAGACCCGGCACGCCCTCGACCAGGCAGTGCCCGTCGCAGAGCAGCGCCACGAGCAATCGCGTGACCAGCTCATCCTGTCCGACGATCACCCGCCCGATCTGATCGCGCAGATCGGCGAACGGCCCATCGACAGCAAGCGTTGGCTGCGGAATCGACGGATCGACCACGGGAGGCTGATGCACCGGCGGCGTCGGCGCATCAGCCGACGCCGCGCTTGCCTCAGCCGCTCCACGAACGCCTCTCGACCACTGCGACACGCCGCGCCTCCCATTCTGTCCGCCAAGTCTATCGACGACCGCCTACCATTCAGCCACAGCTAGAAAAGGCGGTGCGCAATGCGCTTCGGCGTCACGGTCGGCAACATGAATGGCTTCAACGACGACTCCGGACCCATCGCCAGCATCGACGTGGCCCAGGCAGCCGAAGACCTCGGCTTCGACTCCGTCTGGTGCAACGACCACATCGTCGTGCCCGCCCAGATTGAGTCCCGCTATCCCTACAACGATCTCGGTGATTTCCCCGCGCCCTCCACCATCCAGTGCTTCGAGCCGCTCACCGTCATGTGCGCCCTGGCCGAGGCCACCCAGTCGGTCGAGATCGGCTGCTCGGTCCTCGTCATTCCCTACCGCCATCCAGCCGTCACGGCCAAGATGCTGGCCGCCGCCGACCAGATTTCCGGCGGGCGAATCGTGCTGGGCGCCGGCGTCGGCTGGATGCGCGAGGAGTTTGAAGCGCTCGGCCTGCCTGAAGTCTTCTACCGCCGGCGCGGCGCCGTCACCAACGAATACCTGCGCGCGATGCGAGAAATCTGGACCAACCCAGGCCCATCCTCGTTCCACGGTCAGTTTGTCGAGTTCCATGACGTCGGCGCCTATCCCAAACCCGTCGCCCGCGACGACGGCGGAACGATCCCCATCGTGATCGGCGGCAACGGCATCAACGCCTGGCGCCGCGCCTCCCGCTACGGCGACGGCTTCCACGCCGCATTCCAGACCGTCGAACAGCTGGCAATCGAAGTCGACGGCGTCCGCAACGCCTGCGAACGGGACCGCCGCGACCCAGACGAGATCGAAATCCAGATGCTGCAGAATCTGCGTCCGCACACCAGCTCGCTCGACGACGACGACCGCCCCCTCCTGCACGGCTCGCCCGACCAGATCGCATCCGACCTGCTCGCCCTCGGCCGCGTCGGCCTCGAGCATCTGATCGCCACGCCGATGATGGTCCAGCCACAAGGCGACACGACCGTCGAGCGCGTCATCAACAGCATGCAATTCGTGGCAGACGAAATCCTGCCCGCATTCGTCTAGGAGCCATCATGAAGTTCGGCATTCCCATCGGCAACTTCGGCACCGCCGGCAAGTACGGCGGCGTGAATGACGTGATCGACATCGCCGAACGCGCCGAACTGCTCGGGTTCGACTCCGTCTGGGTGCACGACCACATCTTCATGCCCGCCACAATCAAGTCCCGCTATCCCTACAACGACTCAGGCGTCGCCGGCTTCGCCTACCACCAGGACATCATGGACCCGCTCGCCGTCATGTCCGCCGTCGCCGTACGCACCGCCGAAATCCAGATCGGCACGTCCGTCCTCATCGTCCCCTACCGAGACCCGCTCTTCCAGGCACAGGCCATCGCCACCATCGACCAGCTGTCGGAAGGCCGCGTGCTGCTCGGCATCGGCGTCGGTTGGATGGAAGAAGAGTTTGAGGCGCTCGGCCTGGGCGGCGAACCGTTCGAGCGGCGCGGCGCAATGACCGACGAGTGGATGTCGATCGCCGTCGCCGCCTGGACGCACGGCAGCCGCCGCGAACCCATCTCGCACGAGGGCCACTTCCGAGAGTTCGAAGACATCGGCGGCATGTGCGCCTGCCACCAGCAGCCGCACGTCCCAATCTGGGTCGGCGGCAAGGGACGCATCGCCGCCCGCCGCGTCGCGCGCTACGGCAGCGGATACCACACGATCACCTCAGAGCCCGACCAGATCCGCGAGGAACTCATCATCGTCGAGCAAGAGATGGAACGCGCCGGTCGTGACATCGCGGAGCTGGAAATCTCAATGCTCGGACCCCTCGTCCTGCTCGACGGCGATCCAGACTCGGTCCGCGGGTTCCCGGCAGTCGTCGGCGGTTCCCGCGATCAGATCGTCGACACCCTCGGCCAATACAGCGAGGCCGGCCTCGACCACGCCCTCACAATCCCCGCCTATCGAACACCCAACTGGGACGTCCCACCCGACCAGCAAAACCAAGCCATGGCCGAACTAGCAGAAATCCTAGAAGACCTACGCTAAGCGCCATCAGGTTGCAGCTGCCATCACTCCAGCACCCCCTCCGTCATTCCAGCTTGTCTGGAATCCCGCCCGAACAACGCAACAACCACCACCCACTCCCTCACCCAAGCACCCACCCCACCATTCCAACACCCCATCCGTCATTCCAGCGCCCACTCCGCCATGCCAGCACCCCCATCCGTCATTCCAGCTTGTCTGGAATCTCGCTCCCTGGCACAGACCGCAGGGTGCTGCTTACGCCAGCTCCTCGTAGAGGTCGGACCACCTCGGGTTGTGCTCTGCGACCAGTGTCGCTTTTTCCTTGCGGCTGCTCGACTTGAGGCGCTTCTCCATTGCAATCGCCAGCTCCATCGTCTCGTGCCATTCGTACCAGACGAGCCGGCGAATGTTGTAGCGGCGTGTGAAGGCAGAGCCTCATCCCTGACGGTGTTCATGGACACGGCGGGCCAGATCTGATGTGACACCGACGTAGAGGGGGCCGCCTGGTCTGCTAGCGAGGATGTACACGCATGGGTTCTTGCGGTTCATGGCGTTCTCCGGGCGAGATTCCAGACAAGCTGGAATGACGGATGGGGGTGCTGGAACGACGCAGTGGGGCGCTGGAATGACGCCTAAAACAGCTGCGCAATCGCCACAGCCGCCGCAACCAGCGCGGACCAAATCACCATGGCCCAGATCAGCAAACGATGCTGATCGTGTCGAATGTCGTTGCGCAGCTTGGCCATTTCATCCTTCATTGCAGACATCGAATACTCGCCCCGCTCGCCGATATGCGGCCGCAACACCTTGACGAAGCGCAGCTTGTCGATCCGATTGAACGTAGCCATAGCGTCAATCTATCCCTACCGATCCACGGCAGCATTGCTGGAGGCCTAGACTGCTGCTCGATACGGAGGTGCCGCCATGTCCAAACCAGTCGTCATCGAAGCCGCGATCAACGGCGCCACGCCCAAGTCTCGCAACCCCAACTCCCCACGCTCCATCGAAGAGATCGCCGCCGATGCCGTCGTCGCCGTCGATGCGGGCGCCGCCATCGTCCACAACCACAACGACGACGCCGTCGTCCATGATGCCCCCCGACGCAATGCCGGCTGGCATGACCCACAGCCCTACATCGACGCCTGGCGCGAAGTCCTGGCCCAGCGGCCCGACACGATCCTCTACCCCACCATGGGCTCCGGCGGACACGACACCGAGATCGCCGTCCGTTACGCCCATCTGCCAGCCCTGCACGAAGCCGGCGTCCTCGGCCAAGGGTTGATCGATCCAGGCTGCGTCGCCCTCGGCGGCGGCGACCAGCACGGATTGCCCAACCCGAACGACCGCGTCTACATCAACACCTACCGCGACGCCCGATACATGTTCGAGACCTGTCAGCGAATGGGACGCGGCGCCTCAATCTCGATCTTCGAGCCCGGCTTTCTGCGCGTCGTCCTCGCCTATCACGCTCGCGGACTGGTCCCGCAGGGTGCACTCGTCAAGCTCTACTTCGGCGGTACCGAGCGCGGACCGCTCGGCTTCGGCATGTTCCCCACCGAACCCTGCCTCGACGCCTACGTCTCCATGCTCGAGGGCACAGGCCTCGAGTGGTCCGTCGCCATCCTCGGCGGCGACTGCGTTGGCTCCGGCTTCGCCCGGTTGGCGCTCGAGCGCGGCGGACACCTGCGCGTCGGCCTCGAGGACTTCTACCGAGCCGAGCGAACCCCGGCCAATCAAGAGCTGCTGGAAGAAGCAGTCAGTCTCTGCGACGAGGTCGGTCGACCCGTCGCGACGCCAGCCGAAGCGCGCGAGCTGCTCGGTCTGCCCTCGACGCCCTGACGATCCGCGCTAGCGGAGCCGATCGATCGCGGCACGAATCTCCGCGATCGGGGCCGCACCGCGGATCACCTCACGCCAGACCCCGTCGCCGTCGATCACAAAGATCTCCGGCACACCGTCAACGCGGTAATGCTCGGCCACGACCCCCTCGCGATCGACCAGATGCAGCAGACCCGACCCGTACGCGGAGGCC
>JAJDZG010000063.1 GCA_022824765.1 Dehalococcoidia bacterium
ACCCTAATCCATCCCAAACGCCGACCGCAACTCCCCCGCAATCTGATCCAGCGCCTCGCTCCCCTCCGGCACCGCCGCAAACGCACTCACGAACCCATGAATCACACCGTCGTAACGCGTGCACGTCGACGCCACACCAGCCGACGCCAACGCCGACGCATACGCCTCGCCCTCGTCACGCAACGAATCGTACTCCGCCGTAATCGTCAACGCCCGAGGCAGACCCGACAGATCTTCCGCCCGCGCCGGCGACGCATACGGCTCCGCACCCTCAGACTCGTCATTCAGATACAGATCCCAGAACCAGCGCATCCCCGCCTCTGACAGCCCATACTCACCTCCACCGTTGACCCGGTACGACTCAGTATCGAAGCGATGATCCGTTACCGGATACACCAGAATCTGCGCCGCAATCTCCGGCCCGCCGCGATCTCGCGCCATCTGCGACACCACCGCCGCCAGATTGCCCCCCGCTGAGTCGCCCGCAACCGCAATCCGCGCCGTCTGACCCTGCTGCGCGTACATCCCCGCGATCCACTCCACCGCCGCGTAGCTATCCTCCGCCGCCGCCGGATACTTCGCCTCCGGCGCCAGCCGATAGTCCACCGACAGCACACTCATCCCCGCCCGGTTGCAGAGCGCCCGGCACGTCGCGTCATGCGACTCCAAATCGCCCAACACCCAACCGCCACCGTGGAAATACACCACCGTCGGCAGCTCACGCGGATCATCCGTCGGCAGATACCCGCGCGCAGGAATATCGCCGCCAGGACCAGGAATCGTCATCTCGTGGACCTGCGCGACCGGCTCCGGCTCAACCACCTCAGGACGCAGCGCCGCCATCGCCGCGCGAGCCTCTGCCACCGGCAGTTCATTGAGCGCCGGCGCACCCGCCCGCATCGCCAGAATCGCTTGAGTTTCAGCAGTCAGCGGCATGATCAAATCCTCTGCAGTGAGACAAGCAAGATGTGCAAGACGTGCGAGACGCGTCAGACGTGCGCGTTGATGAAGGCCGCAGCCTCCTTCAGACACTCAACCCCCGTCGGCACCACCGCGAACATCATGAACGGATCATGCACCACACCGTCGTAGCGGTGCACCGTGACACTGCTCCCAGCCGCCTCCAGCGCCGACGCGTACGCCTCGCCCTCATCTCGCAACGGGTCAAACTCAGCAGTCTGCACCAGCGCCGGCGGCAGACCACTCAGATCCGACGCCCGCAACGGCGACGCATACGCCTCCTGACCAGCATCCTCGCTCGGCAGGTAGTGATCCCAGAACCACACCATCGACGCCCGAGTCAGCAGGTAGCCCTCAGCGTTGTCCGTGTACGACGGATAGTCGTCAATGCTGTGATCAGTCACCGGCACGTGCAGCACCTGCGCCGCAATCGCCGGCCCGCCCCGATCACGCGCCATCTGCGACACCACCGCCGACAGATTCCCGCCCGCCGAGTCCCCCGCCACCGCCATCCGCGATCCGTCAGCGCCAATCTCCGCGCCGTGCTCCGCGACCCATGCCGCCGCCGCGTAACAGTCGTCCGCAGCAGCCGGATACTTGTGCTCCGGCGCCAGTCGATAGTCCACCGACACAACCACCGCCTCGCCGATCTCGGCCAGGAGCTGCTTGCACGTGCCGTCATGCGACTCGATGTCGCCAAGCACCCAGCCCCCGCCATGGAAGTACATCACCACCGGCAAATCCTCCCCCGCCGACGCATAGACGCGCACGGGAATCTCCCCGCCAGGACCAGGCACCGTGCGGTTCTCCACCCGCGACGGCTCAGGCGCGCCTGCCTGCATCGCCGCGAACCCAGCCATCGCCGCACGAGCCTCCTCCGGCGTCTGCTCCGATATGTCGGGGCCGCCAGCATCCTCAAGCATCTGTAGCAATCCAGCCGTCGCGGGTTCTACGGGCATCGTGATCCTCCTCGTTCCGTATTGACCCGCTCAGGATAGTGGCTCCCGCTCACCCATCTCACCCGCCGTCACTTTCTATACTTCAGCGGATAGCCGACGCCGACCCCAGGAAGGAACCCCACTCGATGAGACCCGACCCCCAAACTCAAGCACTCAACGTCATGATCGAAGAAGCCGCCGCGCAAGGCAAGCCCTGGCACGAAATGGAGCCCCAAGAGCTCCGAGACACCCTCGCCCAGGGCGGACCCTTCGGCCCGCCGCCGCCCCGCCTCGACGACATCGCCCAGGAACGCACCATCCCCGGCCCCGCCGGCGATGTCCCAGTCCGCATCTTCATCCCGCCCGTCGTGCGCGGCGTCTACCTCCACATCCACGGCGGCGGATGGGTGATCGGCACCCACGACGGTCAAGACGAACGACTCTGGCAGCGCGCCCAATCGACCCAGCAAGCCGTCGTCTCAGTCGGCTACCGACTCTCCCCCGAGCACCCCTATCCAGGACCAAACGAAGATTGCGAAGCAGCCGCAGTCTGGCTCATCGAACACGGCCAGTCGGAGTTCGGCACCGACGCCTTCACCATCGGCGGAGAATCCGCAGGCGGACACCTCTCCGCCACCACCCTCCTGAGAATGCGCGACAACCACGGCTACACCGACTTCAAGGGCGCCGCACTCACCTACGGAGTCTTCGACCTCCGACACTCCCCCTCCGCCCGACTCTGGGGCGACCGCAACCTCATCCTCTCCTCACCAATCATGGAATGGTTCATCGATCATTACGTCACCCCCGAAGAACCCGAACTCCGCGATCAGCCCGACGTCACCCCACTCCTCGCCGACCTCTCCGACATGCCACCCGCAATCTTCACCGTCGGCACCCTCGACCCCCTCCTCGACGACTCCCTCTTCATGGCCGCCCGCTGGCAATCAGCCGGCCACGAAACCCAACTCCACATCTTCCCCGAAGCCCCCCACGGCTTCGACAGCTTCCCCACCCCAGCCGGCCAAGACGCCACCAACCGAATCAACAACTTCCTCAGCAGCTGCCTAGCCTAAACCCCAAACAACCTCTCCCCCTCCGGGGGAGAGGTCGCGAAGCGACAGAGGGGGCCCGCCCCTCGGGCGGCGGCGAGCGAACCACCGCAAAACAAAGCCCCAAAAACCTCTC
>JAJDZG010000147.1 GCA_022824765.1 Dehalococcoidia bacterium
GGGATTGAAGGGGAGCTAACTGTCTCCCAGCGGGAGAGGGGATTGCAGGAGTGACCTGGCCCTCTCTCTGAGGGAGAGGGGATTGAAGGAGTGGCTTGTGCGAGTCGCGATTGGGATGCACCGCGACGGGATCAATGACTGGGACTCGGCCGTGCGCTATGCGCAGGCGGCGGAGCGTCTGGGGGTGTTTTCGTTCTGGTCGGCGGAGGCGTGGGGGCACGACGGGATTACTCCGCTGGCTTATCTGGCGGGGAAGACGGAGACGATCAAGCTGGGCACGGGGATCATCCAGGGCGGGACGCGGTCTCCGGCGCTGGTGGGGATGACGGCGATGAGCCTGCAATCGATGTCGGGCGGGCGATTCTTGCTGGGATTCGGGACGTCTGGGCCGCAGGTGGTGGAGGGCTGGCACGGGGTGCCGTTCGCGGGGGCTGTTTCGCGACTGAAGGAGACGGCCGAGATTGTGCGGATTGTGTGCAGCGGTGAGCGGCTGGTGTACGAGGGCAAGCACTACACGCTGCCGCTGCCGGGCGGGGAGGGGCGGGCGCTGCGGGCGGGAGCGCCGTCGATGGCGGCTCCGCCGATCTACTTCGCGTCGCTGGGGCCGCAGAGTCTGCGCATGTGCGGCGCCGTGGGCGACGGCTGGCTGGGCACGTCGTTCATTCCGGAGACTGCCGATGTGTTCCTGGACGATATCCGCGCTGGGGCGGAATCGGTCGGGCGGAGTCTGGACGAGATCGACCTCGAGGCTGCGGCGGGGGTGGAGTTCACGGACGATCCTGAAGAGGCGGGCGCGCGACACGCTCGGGGGATGGCGTTCACGCTGGGCGCGATGGGGTCGGCGAAGACCAACTTTTACAACGACGCGTTCTGCCGACAGGGTTGGGACGATGTGGCCAAGGAGGTGCAGCGGCTGTGGATTGCTGGCGATCGGGACCTGGCGCGGGAGCGGGTGCCGGTGGAGCTGGCGTTCAAGGTCAACATGATCGGGTCAGACGCGGATGTGCTTGAGCGTCTGCGGGTCTACCGGGACGCGGGGATCAACACGATTCGGGCGGGGATAGCGGGGGAGACGGTTGATGAGCGGATTGTGAACCTGGAACGGTTCATGCGTCTGGTTGATGAGGTTAACGGGGAGAACTGACGAGCTCGTAGCCGGGTTGGCCTTCGACGATTCGAATCCAGCTGTTGGCTGGGACGTCGGAGATGGTGTTGACGAGACCGCTGACGGGCCAACGGACGACGATGTCGGCGCTTGCGGCGTCGCCGAGTCCGAAGTGGAGGGTGTCTTCGCTCTGGCCGAGGAAGTGGCTTGAGACGCCGGCTTCGCGGATCTGTTCGGCGAGGTTGGGGCCGAAGACGGAGACGCGGGCGCCGAGTCCCTGGCGATTGGTCTGGTCGCCGGTGAGGGAGACGCGGAGCCAGGCGCCGGGGTTGGGGGAGTCGTTGCGGTAGAAGAGCGGCTGGGAGGCGTTGTTGACGACGAAGATGTCGAGGTCGCCGTCGTTGTCGGCGTCGAAGACGAGGAGTCCTTTGCCGTCCTGGATGTCGTCGAGGCCGACCTCGATGCTTCGGCTGGAGAAACGTCCGTCGCCGTCGTTCTGCCAGAAGCGGGTGGTGTCGGCGTCGAAGCCGGGCATCATTTCCATGCCGTTGGTCATGGTGAGGTCGAGGTCGCCGTCGTTGTCGGCGTCGAAGAAGGCGGCGCCCCAGCCCCAGGATCCGTTGCGGACGCCGGCGTCGTCTGTGGCGTCGGTGAATGTGCGGTTCCCGTCGTTGCGGAAGAGACGGTTGCCGTCCTTGGTGCCTTCGGCGGCGGCGCCGGGGCTGCCGGAGCTGAAGGAGAAGACGGAGGTGACGAACCAATCGAGGTCGCCGTCGAGGTCGTAATCACCGAAGGTGGTGCCCATGGCGTTTTGGGCGGTGCCGACGCGAGCGTCGAGGGTGCCGTCGGAGAAGGTGCCGTCGCGGTTGTTCCAGAAGAGTCGGGAGGTGCCGAAGTCGGAGGCGACGGCGAGTTCGGGCCAACCGTCGGCGTCGAGATCGACGAAGGTGGAACCGAAGGCGAAGGTTCCGACGGTGAGGTCGGCCTGGGTCTGGGAGACGACGCCGTCCATCTGGACGCCTGCGGCGTCGGTGACGTCGTCGAAGAAGCCGGGTGCTTGGTGGCCGCGATTGCGGAGCAGTCGGACGCCGGCGACGGCGTCGCCGACGAGCTGAGAGGGTCGCCACTCGGTGACGTGGAGGTCGAGGAAGCCGTCGCGGTCGTAGTCGCCGAAGGCTGCGGAGAAGCCGATTCGACGGTGGCCGGTGTCGAGGGCGACGCCGCGTTGGACGCCTTGCTCGGAGAAGGTTCCGTTGTCGTTGACGAACAGGTAGTGCCGGGTGTCGCCGACGGTGGTGATGAAGAGGTCGAGGTCGCCGTCGTTGTCGATGTCGCCCCAAGCTGCGCCGTTGGAGGGGAGCTGCCACTGGTCGAGTCCGACGTCATGGGAGACGTCGACGAATGTGCCGTTGCCGTTGTTGCGGAAGAGCAGGTCTGGGGCGTCGAGGCGGGTGACGATGAGGTCGATCGCGCCGTCGCCGTCGAAGTCGGCGGCGGCGGCGCCGCCGGTCATGCGCTCGGCGTCGCAGAGGGTGCCCTGCTGCTCGGACTGGGTGGGTCGTGAGATGTTGTCGAAGAGGCAGCTGCCGGGCGGGTTCTTGTCGTGCTGGAGGTAGAGCAGTCCTGAGCGTTCGGTGGCGTCGACGAAGAAGAGGCCGTCGGTTTCGACCAGGCGGGCATCGGTGTCGTCGGCCTCGGGGATGCGGTCGTGGCAGGCGGAGGCGAATGCGGCGCAGAGCGCGAGCGCGGCGGCCAGGGCGATTATGCGTAAGGGTTGCATCGCGGATACTGAGCGAAGGACCGCGACTGCGGTGTTTTGCTGCGCTGGCTGCACGTGCGGCTCGATTCGTGGGCGCGTGGTCGCGCCGTTGGTGAGCGAAAGGGTAACGAACATGACCGCGAGGACGACTGGTCAGACGACGACGCATGATGGTCAGCCGCACGGCGGGCCGTTGGCGGGCATTCGGGTGCTGGAGTTTTCGCAGATTATCGCTGGTCCGTTTGGCTGTCAGAACCTGGCTGATCTGGGCGCGGAGGTGATCAAGGTGGAGCCGCCGGAGGGGGAGGCATGGCGGCAGTTTTCGCAGTTCATGCCTGGGGAGTCGAAGTGGTTTCAGTCGCTGAATCGGGGCAAGCGGTCGCTGGTGCTGGCGCTGCGCGATCCGGAGGCGCAGGCGATCGTGCACCGGCTGATTCCCGAGATTGATGTGGTGGTGATCAACTATCGTCCCGATGTCGCGGCGCGGTTGGGTCTGGACTACGAGACGCTGCGGGCGATTCGGTCAGATTTGATTTATGTCGATAACACGGCGTTCGGTCGTCAGGGTCCGTGGGCGCAGCGTCCGGGCTATGACATTGTGGCGCAGGCGGTGTCGGGGTTGATGGCTTTGGATGGCAAGCTCGACGACAACGGGACGGCGCCGACGCCGGTGTCGTCGCCGGTGGCGGACTACGGCACGGGCATCGTGATCGCGCTGGGGGTCTGCGCGGCTTTGTACCATCGCGCGCTGACGGGTGAGGGTCAGATGGTCGAGACGACTTTGCTGAACACGGCGTTGGCGATGCAGGGCAGCTCGGTGATGCAGCTGGCGGCGGCGGACGAGATTCCGCTGGCCAAGATGGCGCGGATCGACGAGCTGCGGGCGGAAGGGGCTCCGTACGCGGAGCTGCAGGAGACGTACAAGGATCGGGGGGCGCAGGGAGCGCTGAACATCTACTACCGCTGCTACGAGACGCTGGATGGGGCGGTGGCGATCGGTGCGCTGTCGGCGTCGCTGTGGGCGAAGGTGCGGGCGGCGTTGGAGACGGATTTCCTGGGTTTCGCTGATCCCGAGCTGGATGTCACCGATCCTGAGCAGTTGGCGCAGGCGACGGCTCGTGTGCGGGAGGTGGAGGCACACGTTCGGCAGTTCAGCACCGACCACTGGTTGGAGCGGTTTGAGGCTCACGGCGTGCCATCCGGGCCGATCCGTTTTCCTGAGGAACTGGCGGACGATCCGCAGATTGCGGCGAACGAGATGGTGGTGGATCTGGAGCACGATCTGTCGGGTCCGCAGCGTCAGGTTGGTCCGTTGCTGAGGATGTCGGCGACGCCGCCGTCGGCGCAGGGGTCGGCGCCGCCGTTGGGTCGGGATACGGATGCGATTGTGTCGAGTGCGGGTTACACGTTGGATGAGGTCGGGGATTTGCGGGATCGGGGGATTGTTGGGTAGGGGGGAGAGTGCGGGAGCTTTTGGATTGTTAGGATGTGGTTGGAAGCCTGGCGTGACGGTTAGCCGCTGGCTCAGGCATCCCAGGGGCGGGCGAGCAGACGCAGGTCGTATCGACGTTTGCTCGCCCTGGCGCGGGGGCGGCTCATAAACGCCTCCCGCGCTGCGCCCCAACTTATCAGGCACTTGATTTGCGCTTGTTGGCGGCCGGTTGGGTCCGTGCTCGCGTGGCCCCCCACAGTCGCTTCGCGACAGCTCCCCCGGAGGGGGAGCGCTTTTGAGCCGGAACTTGCAGGTGCTTGATTTGTGCTTGTTGGCGGCCGATTGGGTCCATGCTGGCGTGGCCCCCCTCAGTCGCTTCGCGACAGCTCCCCCAGAGGGGGAGCTCTTATTGAGTCACAACTTGCAGGCACTTGATTTGCGCTTGTTGGCGGCCGATTGGGTTCATGCTTGCGTGGCCCCCCACGAACCTTTGTAAAGCGCCCCCCCCGGGGGGGGGCGGTTGTTTGAAGAAATGGAGGGAGGTGATTGTTTTTTTT
>JAJDZG010000107.1 GCA_022824765.1 Dehalococcoidia bacterium
GGGGAGGTGTCACGCAGTGACGGAGGGGGCCTCCCCCACCAGGAGAAGTACCACACAGTGACACAAATCAAACCCTCCCCCTCCGGGGGAGGTGTCACGCAGTGACGGAGGGGCCTCCCCCACCAGGAGAGCTGCCACGCAGTGACACAAATCAAAACCCTCCCCCTCCGGGGGAGGTGTCACGCAGTGACGGAGGGGGGCTCCCCCGCCGCTCCCCAACCCCCCCAACACCTCACTCCTCCAGAGCCACCCAGACCACGCCCTCCGACTTCAGCTCAATCCAAATCGGCTCGTCATGCTCCAGCAACTTCAGCGAATTCAACCGCGATGGCAGACTCGGCGAGTACACGTGCCACGCCTGAGTCTCCGGCTGCCACGAATACGCGATGAACTCCGCCTCCGAAATCGACGCGAACGCCTTCGACGCCGACGTCGCCGGTCCCCGCCAAA
This sequence comes from Dehalococcoidia bacterium, assembly GCA_022824765.1. GTDB lineage: Bacteria > Chloroflexota > Dehalococcoidia > Bin125 > Bin125 > Bin125. Next base: position 451 of record JAJDZG010000107.1, read on the forward strand.
CCACCTGGTTCGTCCCCCGCTGCAGATGCACCACCTGCTGCCCAAACGTAAAGCCCTCCGACGCCACCAACAGACGTCCCGACGGCGGCAACACCGTCACATCCACCGCGCCGCCCGACATCGACGGCGTCGTCACCTGCACGCACTCCGACCCAAACAACGTCACCGCCGCCCGCGCCGATCCAAACCACACCTGCGGATGCTCTCGATCCGTGCCCAGGCCCGCACCGCAGACTTCCACCTGCTCACCCCCGCTCACATGCCCAAACGTCGGCGAAATCCTGGAAATCGATCCCGAAGGCGGAAGCGTCACCACCTCGCTCTCCCGCGTCGCAACCCCGCGACCCACATGACCCAACACCGAAAACTCCGTCACCCCATCGTCGATCGCCACATCCATGATCCGATACCGCCCCCCAAGCGCGTTGACACGCCCGATCCCCACCCGCTCGCCCTCCGATCCCGCATACAGCGACACCGCATTCGCATCGCCAGAGCTCCCCCACAACGACAACCCCGCCGGCGTCAGCTCCCAGCCCTCAATCGTCGGACCCCGCAGCACCGATGCCACATTCACACCGTTCTCCACAAATCGCCCCGCCGACATCAACACACGCGGCGACTCCGCCATCCTGGCGTCGTAGTCAAGCTCGATCCCCGCTCCATTGCCCACAAACAAACTGCCGCCAGCGAACCCATCCTCCGTGAATGGAGAAATCATCTGGCCCGGACGATCCGCCCGCAGCGTCAGCTCCGTCACCTCTCCCGATTCAAACGGCACCCGCTGGGCTTCAGCCTCACCTGACGCATCGACCACGTACGTCGGCGCTCCATCGACCGCGAACCGCACCTCCGCCCCCGGCCCCGCCACCGACAGCGCAAACTCCGAACGCTCATCCACCACCACAGACCCAGCGAAGCGACGATCCAGATACGCCTCCACCGTCGTCCCCGCCGCAGCAGGCACCCCGTCCACATACACCGCGCCACGCAGCACATGGCTCAACCCTGCCCGCACCTCCAACTGAGGCAGCGGCAGCGGACCAATCGGCGCTAGCCGCGACGACGCCAAAATCAGCAACGGCAGCGTCCCATCGCCCTCCAGCTGCACGTCAGACGCCGCAGCGGTGACCAGCACGCCCGCCCGTTCGTTCTCTCGGAACGTCCCCTCCGTGATCGTCGCCGAACCCTCAATCAACGCGCCCACCTCGTTCCCCTCAGCCGTCAAACCTCGCAGATCAACATCTCCCCCAGCCACAACCACCCCCGCCGTCTGCGCACCCACCACCGTCAGACCTCTCACCCCTGAACCATCTTCCAGCTCCAACCCAACGCCCACCGCCGAGGCGTCAATCGTCCAGCCGGGACAACCAATCCATCGCTCCTCGCCCAGCCGCGGCAGCGGCGACTGCAAGACAATCGTCCGACTGCTCACCGTCTCATCGCAGATCACATACCGCGCGCCCTGCAGCAACGCTCGACGCAGCGAACCCGCCCCATCGTCAGCCGACGACCTGACCGTGACCACGCTCGTCCGCGCCAGATCGATCGCCGCCTCAGCGTTCACCAGCCCATAGCTCGAACGCGGCAGAGCGTCGGCCGTCGTCTGCAACAGCTGACGCACCAGCCAGCGCTCGAAGTCTGCGTCCCCGCCATCGCCCGAGAGCAGCGCCGGCTGCGCCTCCAGCAACAGCGCCGCGATCCCCGCCACATGCGGAGCCGCAGCTGACGACCCCGCAAAGCTCGACCGCCTCCCGTAGCTCGTCGCATCCGACACCGTGATGCTGTCCAGCCCCGCGATCTCCGGCTTCGGCGCTCCGTTCAACGTTGGCCCTTCGCTCGAGTACGCCGCCACGGCAACCTGCCCCGCGTTGACCGCACCCACCGTCAGCGCGCCCGCCGCATCCGACTGCGCCAACAGGCTCGACTCAGCCGTGCGAAAGCGCAGCCGCGGCTCCGACCCGCCCGGTCGCACCACAAACAAGTCGAATCGCACCGGATCCGCCTCGTCCCGGTGGTTCTGGATCACCACATACAGCTCAGTATCCCGACCCTCGTAACGGAACGACGCCAGCTCATACGCCGCATCCCAATTCCCCGACGTCCCCTGCCGCCGACTCGATGCCCGCAGCGTGACCCCCGTCGGCGTGACCACGTGCAAGTCGTAGTCGTTCAACGCGCGACCGCGCGGATCGTCCCAGAACAGCGCCACCTGGACCTCATCCCCGTCCGATACCTCGAATCCGTTCGCCATCCCCAACAGCGGTGCGCCGCTCTCGTGCGTAAACCGCTGCACCGCGCCAGGACTCGACAGACCCACCACGCGGCCATCCACCCCTGCTCGCCAATGCCCCGACCAGTGCGACGCCGCCCAGTTGCCCGACGCCGTCACGTACAGCCGCAGCGGCCAGTCGCCCCGCCGCAACGCCGCCGACGTGTTGCGCGATACCGGGCTCTCCTGATCCGCACGAAACAAGAACGACAAATTGTCCACGATGATGTCCACCCGCGCCGCGAAGTGATTCACCATCGCCATGTGCTGATCCGAAGTCGCCACCGCGCCAAACGAAATCTGCGCGCCCGGCGCCAGATCATGCACGATCTCAATCAGCGCCGTCCCCTCCTCCGCCGTCCCGTACCAACCACCCAGCGGCACCGCGTCGTCGTTGCACACCACCGTCAGCGACGTGCCAATGAATCCGCACGCCGCCGCCAGACCCGGCGCATCCTCAGACGACAGCGCAACATCCAATCCGCCAATCCCATCCGACAGCACCGCCACCCGCACCCCGCTCCCGTCAACGCCAAACTGCGCCCGCGCCTCCGCCGCGCCCAGCAGCTCGTCGCCCTCCGTCAGCGCCGTCCCCGCCGACGTCAGCGCCGACACCGGCTCATCCGCCAACGCCTCCGCTGCCGTGCCCAGCAACGCCAGCAGCACCACCATCGCACCCAACGACAGCAGCCGACGCAACCAGATCACACGGAGCACCACCATGAAACGAGGCTAATGGAGACGCCAAACCATCATCCCCAGGTCATCCTCTGCGTGACCCCTGCGCATGTCCAGCGTCAACTCGCAGATACACTTGAACGGTGACCCCACAGACCGACGTCATGGCTCTGCGCAGCGGATTCCCCTGGTGGCTGCCCCTGCTGACGGCCGCCATCGCCGCCCTGATCGCCGTCATCGCCGCACAGTCCACCGCCTCCGCTTGGGACGCCGACGTGCACCTCTGGGCCTCCGGCGACCGCCCCGCCGCCGACTTCGCCGACATCCTCCTCGATCCCTCAATCCAGGACTCCGCCGCCGACGGTCTCATGGCCTCCGAATTCGGCCCCGCCGCCATCAACGATGTCTCAATCGAATACACAGACACCCTCATCCGACTCACCGTCCGCGCCGACACCGAGTCCGACGCCGAGCTGCTCGCCATCTCCCTCGCCCAGGCAGCCCTCGATGAGGCCCGCAGCCGCTTCGGCGACGACTCCGGACTCGACCTGCTCGGCCTCGTCCGTCCCGGAGCGCGCCAAGTCGCGCCGCTCATCGAGCGCAGCGCCGCCTGGGCCTCCGCCGTCGGCCTCGCCGCCGGACTCATCCTCGCCTGGACCGTCGCCGCCCGCTCCCAGCCGGCAACATCCCCGCCCAGCGCGCTCGGACGCCTCGGACGCACCGGACTCACCCCACTCGCCGTCCTCAACCCCCGCTCCGACCACGCCCCCGCCCTCACCGCCGCCCTTCGCACCATGAACGGCGTCGTCGCGATCACTACGCTCCACACCGACGCGCCCCTGCCCTCCCAACTCATGCAGTCCGCCGCCCGACTGGCCGCCGACCAGACCGTCATCTGGCTCGACGCCCGCCGTCCCGCCTTCCAGCCAACCTTCGGCGCACCGCCCTTCACCATCCGCTTCGTCGAGTGGTCCCCAATCTCCCGTCCGGCACAAATCCGCCAGGCCGCGCGCGACTCCGCCGCCAACGCCCCAGACGACGCCTGCGTCCTCCTCATCCTCGACAATCTCTCCGACCCCGACACAGTCGCCGTCGCCCGCGCCGCCTCAAACGTAATCCTCATCGCCCCCGCCGACACCCACGCCGACGATCTCCTCAACGCCAAGCGAACCCTGAACGACTCACCCTTGCGAGGCGTCGTCCTCACCAACGCCCAGCAGTCCGACCAGCTCGACTTCGAACTCGCCCAAATGCCCGAATAGAGAGCCGCCATGCACTTCCAACTCCCCGCCGACCTCGACGACCTGCAGACTCGCCTGCTCCACTTCGTCGCCGATCAGATCGACCCCATCACCAAAGGCGTCGACCCCGAGTCTCCGCCCACCGAACTGCGCCGACAGATCGCCGCTCGCTCCGAAGCAGCCGGCTTCTACCGCCTCACTGTGCCCCAATCCGACGGAGGATTGGGCGGAGGCCCCCGCCTGCTCACCGCCGCCCGCGAGGCGCTCGCCCTCAGCGGCAACCCTCTCGCCACTCGCGCGCTCAGCTCCGGACCCGGCATCATGCGCCTCGCCGACAACGACCAACAGCGCGACCACCTCTACCTCCCCATCATCCGCGGCGAACGCTCCGCCGCCTTCGCCTTCACCGAAGCCATCCGCGCCGACGGCACACAACAGCCCACCCAGGCCGTCCCCGCCACGCTCCCCGACGGCGCAGACGGATTCCTCCTCACCGGCGCCAAAGGATTCGTCACCGGCGGCGCCTCCTCCGATTGGTTGGTCGTCGTCGCCAACGTGCCCGACCAAGGCACCGCCCTGCTTGTCGTCGACCGCACCGCGCCCGGCGTCTCCGCCGGCGAACTCGGCGCCTCCATCGACGGCAGCACACATTCCCCCTTCTACTTCGACGCCGTCGCCGTCCCCAAATCGCGACTGCTCGGCAACGTCGGCGACGGACTCCCCCGCGCCATGCAGAACATCGACCGCATGCGCCTCGGCGTCGCCGCCGAGTGCGTCGGCTGGACCCGTTGGGTCACCCGCACAACCCTCGAACGCATCGAAGGACCGCACCGCAGCGGCACCCCGCTCGCCGACCAGCAGCAAGTCCAGGCCATCTTCGCCGACATGGCCGCCGACAGCTTCGCCGCTCGCACCACCCTCTATCAAGCCGCCAACGCCCGCGAGGCCGACGACGCCACCGCCGGCACTCAGGTCGCCGCCGCAAAGTGGCTCGCCTCCGAAACCCTGCACCGCACCGTCGACCGCGCCATCCAGCTGCACGGAGCCCAGGCCCTCCTCCGCGGACACCCGCTCGAGCGACTCTACCGCTGGAGCCGATCCCTCAGAATCGCCGAAGGCCCAACCGAGCTGCTCCGCCTCACCGTCGCCCGACACATCCGACAAAACGGCCCAGCCGCACTCTAGCTACGCTAGTCAGCAAGCGAAAACGGAACCCGCCATGACCACCACCGACCGAGTCGAAGTCGAAGACTACGCAAGCCAATCTCAAGAGTTCCTCCGCCGCTCACGCGAATACCTCGCAGCCGGCGACCTGCACCAAGCCTCCGAGAAAGGTTGGGGCGCCGCCGCCCACATGGCCAAAGCCGTCGCCGTCGCAAACGGCTGGACCTACGAGAAGCACGCCGACTTCAGCGTGGTCCTGAACAACGCGTGGAAGCAGATTCGGGACAACCGGATCCGCTTCTTCGGTGCTATCGCCAACGATCTGCATAGCAACTACTACCGCCGGTCCCGCTTCCTCGACGCCGAAGGAATCGCCGCCGACATCGAAAACGTCGCCGAGCTAATCGACCTCCTCGAACCGCTCACCGACTGAAAGCGGAACAGACAATGACCACCACCGACCGAGTCGAAGTGAACGACTACGCAAGCCAATCTCGAGAGTTCCTCCGCCGCTCACGCGAATACCTCGCAGCCGGCGACCTGCACCAGGCCTCCGAGAAAGGTTGGGGCGCCGCCGCCCACATGGCCAAAGCCGTCGCCGCCGCCAACGGCTGGCCATACGAACGGCACGCCGACTTCAGCACGGTCCTCAACAACGTCTGGCTGGCAACCAGAAACGACCGGGTCAGGCAGCTGCGGTCGAGTCCCAACGAGCTCCACGGCTTCTACTACGTCCGCAAACGCTTCCTCAATGCCGAAGTAATCGCCGCCGACATCGAAGACGTCGCCGAGCTAATCAACCTCCTCGAACCGCTCACCGAATAAACCCCCGCGACCCGACCTCAGTTGCCAACCCCCAGACCCTCATAACGCTGCTGCTGATAGATGCTCACCCGATCCCGCAACTGACGATTCGATCCCCGCAGAATCCGCCCCAGCAGGTTCAGCTGCTCAACCGTCGTCGCCGCCTTCAGCACCTCTTGCTTCACCGACGGCGGCGCCTCAATCCGCGACGCAATGTGATTCACCAGCCGCATCGGACGCAGTGGCAGCCGATAGTTCCGCTGCCACGAATTCTGCAGCGCCAGCGCCAGCCTCAAGTGCTCCCGATACACCTCCGCCGTCTCCCCGTACACCTGATACGCCTGCTCTGACTCCGCGTCCGACGGCTCCTCCAGATACTCCACCTCCGCCACCCAGTACGGACGCTCCCCAAGCTTGTCGATGATCCGAAATCGTCGCTCCCCCACGCAGCTAATGTTGAATCGACCGTCCGGGAACTCCTCCGTCGCCTCCAACCGCACCGTGCAGCCGACCTCGTGCGTCGGCTCCCGATCCAACACCACCCCCTGCGGACGCGCACGCCTCACCAGCACGATCCCGAACGGCTCGCCACTGTCCAGCGTGTCCCGCACGAGCTGACGATACCGCGGCTCGAAAATGTGCAGCGGCACATCTTGGCCAGGAAACACCACAATCTGCAGTGGAAACAGCGCCAACTCCGCCATGACGTCTCCCCTGCGAGACCGCTGCCGCCGCCTCGACGGCTACCTGACTCCCGCCATTCTACCCGCGAGCCGCATCACCCGGCGCGCCCCGCCGTTCTCATTGAACGCCCGAAACACCTGCAATCGCTCCGCCTGCAGCGACCCCTCCGCATGGATCGCCAGCACTTCCTGATACGCCCCGTAATCCGACGATGTCAGATCCCGAATGAAATTGAGCAGCCTCATCCGCTGCTCACCGTCCACCCCGTCCCGACCCGACAGATACTTCTGCAAGAACGGCCGCAACTCCTCCGACGCCCAGTCTTCATCGCCCGGACCCGTGACCAGAATCCCGCCCGCGATCTCCTGCACGTGCTGCACCGCCTCGTGATACCCGTGCGCAAAGTGTGACTTCGCCAGATTCACCGTCATCGGATCCGGCGCCACCTGCCCATTCGGCTTCGCGATGCAGCGCTCCGCCGACTTCTCAATCAGCGCCCGCGTCGTCTCCGCATACGCAATCAGATCGACGAACTTCTCGCGCACGTGACCAACGCCCAGAATCCCGTTGTAATCCGCCGCCATCGCCGCGCAACCGCCCAGCGCATCGATCAACGGCAGCTTGTACGACACCGCGGTGAAGCGGTGGTACTCCACAAACGTCAACGCCAGCTGTCCCGCCGCCGCAGTGTCGCCGTCCAGGAAGATCCGCTCGTTCGGCACGAACACATCATCAAAGATCGTGATCGTCTCCATCATCTTGCGCACCGCCGAAATCGGACGCTCCCCCTCGTGCGAAGCGTTGTCCCCGAACGGCGACGCGATCAAGCGCAACCCCGGCGTGTCGACCGGCAGCGCAAACGCGATCGACCAATCCTCCTCGTCCTCCCCCATCGCCCGCGTCGGCAGCACGATCACCTCATTTGTGTTCGTCACAACCGACGTGTGTGCCTTCGCCCCTCGAACGACCACACCGTCCGCACGACGTTCCACAACCCGCACGTACATATCAGGGTCCGACTGCGCCGATGGACGCTTCACCCGGTCGCCCTTGACGTCAGTCTGCGCCACCGCCAGCGACAGATCATTCCCCCGGCAGTACTCGTAAAACGACTTCACCCGCTCGTAGTAGGTCTGATCCTCAAACTCCGCCGTCACCGCCAGCAGCGCGAACAGCGCGTCCGTGCCGATCTCCTTGATCAGCACCACCAGCGTGTCGCCCTCCGCCGTCGCCGCTTCGATCAGCCGCGAACGATTCAGCAGGTCCTCCGTCGAGCGCGGGATGCGGTAGTACGCCGAGTGACGCTCGCCGTCTTCCTCATATGTCGCCAGCTCGCGGTACTCGTCCGACTCCGACATCTCATAATCGATGCACGCATGCCCCACCGCCTTCTTGATCGTCGGATGCGTCGTCACATCGTCGACCCGCTCGCCCCGATACCACACCTCCCGACCGTCCCGCAGCGACGCAACGTACTCCGCCGGTGTTCGCAAACCCATCGCCTGACTCCCGTCCAATCGGACTGATCTGCCGTCCGTGTTCAGCTCTTGATCAGATAGTACCCGCAGACCCCTCCGACTCCTCTATCTTGCCTCCACTCATGCAGACGCTCACCACCATCCTGTCCCGCATCGCAGTGCTCGCCGCCGCCGCAATCGCCGCCCTCACGATCATCGCCGACACCCAAGCCGACCAGCCCGTCGACATCGCGATCAGCGCCACCGCCGCCTGCGCTCTCACCGACACCGGCGACATCGCCTGCTGGGGCTGGGACATCCCCCTCGTGCAGAACCCGCCCGACGCAACCTTCACCGACCTCAGCCTCGGACCGACCGATGCCTGCGCCATCAACACCCACGGCGCGGCCGTCTGCTGGGGCGGCGGCTACGACTTCGTCCAAACCGCCGTCGACAGCATCCTCGCACGCGATCCCCAGTTCGACCTCGACCTCGCCGGACTCGGCCAGATGCTGCCACCCCAACGCAACGACCTCGTCGAAGTCGCCGTCCACCCCTGGCGGCACTACGCCTGCGCCCGCACCACCGGCGGTGAAATCGTCTGCTGGGGACGCCCGATTCCCGGCCGTCCCGCGCCCACCGCCGACAACTTCACCCAGCTGATCAGCACCGGCCGTGAACTCTGCGCCCTCGACAACAACGGCGCCGTCACCTGCTGGGGCGCATTGACCATCGACCGATTCGTCTCAGTCATGGGACGCTTCGTCCGCATCGCCTCCAGCGGCAACGGATTCTGCGGCCTGCTCGAAGACGGCGCCATCCGCTGCCGCAACGCCGACTCCCGCGACGCGCCCGGTCCCCCGCCTCAATTCGCCCAGCTCTTCCGCAACGTCCACGTGATCGGATCGCAAGGCTGCGCCATCGACGCCGAAGGTACGATCCAATGCCGCCAGGCCCACCACTGGTGCGACCACCTCGTTCCCAAGAGCATCGATTACTGCCCCCCGCCCGAACGAATCCGATACCAGGCCTGGCAAATCCCCTTCACCACCCTCTTCGAAGGCGGCCCCAACCGCGAAACCACCACCGCCCGCTCCTACACCCACCTCTTCGGAGACCAAGCCGCCTGCGCCATCACCACCAAAGCCAAAATCGACTGCTGGAGCGACCACCGCCAAGGCGACCCACGCCAAAACATCCCCCACCCCTTCCGCCCAAAACAACCTCCCCCTCCGGGGGAGGTGTCACGCAGTGACGCAGGGGGCCTCCCCCCCCCCAATCAAACCC
>JAJDZG010000112.1 GCA_022824765.1 Dehalococcoidia bacterium
GTCCTGGCGTGTGGCGCGTCGAGCGAGGAGGGCGGCGATGGCGGCGTGCAGTCCGCCCTGGAACTGGGGTGCGTCGTAGGGCAGGCCGAGGGGCGCGCGGTCGGGGTCGCCGATGCGGTAGGAGATGCCGGAGGCGAGGGATGCGATCAGGGATTCGGATTGCCAGCTCTCGCGTTGGACGCCGATGCCGAAGACGGTGATCGAGATCAGGTTCAGGGCGGGCGCATGAGCGGAGAGGTCTTCCCAGCTGAGTCCGAGCTGCCGCTGTTCGGCGATGGGGCGCGAGGTGATCACGGTTCCGCGCTCGCGGGCGAGGTGGCGGAAGAGTCGTCTGCCGGCGGCTGACTCGAGGTTGAGGGTGAGGCTTCGTTTGTTGGTGTCGAGGAAGAGATGCAGACCGCCGGTCTCGCGGTGGGGCTGGTCGGAGGGCGCGGGCGGCTTGCGTCGGACGTCGTCGCCGTGGGGGGGTTCGATCTTGAGGACGTCGGCGCCGAGGTCGGCGAGCAGCTTGCCGGCGTAGGCTGCGGCGATTCCTCCGCCGTCTTCGAGGACGGTCATGCCGTCGAGTGCGGCGGGCGCAGTGGGTGATTCGGTCGTCATGGCAGAGAGGGTAGCGGTAGGCTCTGTTGCACAATGAGTCTGGAGTCTGGCGTTCGGTCGACCGGGCGCTGGGCGGTCCGGGCAGTTCAGGCAGAGCAGGAGGTGTCCGATGGACAATCTGAGCGGCAAGGTGGCGCTGATCACGGGGGCGGGATCGGGGATTGGACGAGGCATCGCGCTGGCGTGCGCGGATGAGGGGATGGATGTGATTCTCGCTGATGTCCAGGAGGGCACGGCGCAGGCTGTGGCGGCGGAGGTCGAAGCGAGGGAAGTGCAGGCGCTCGCGGTGGATCTGGATGTATCGGACACGGTTGCCTACGAGTGGCTGGCGGAGCGGGTCTATGACGAGTTTGGGGAGCTGAACTTGCTGGTCAACAATGCGGGGGTGATGACGGCGGGGCCGGTGAGCCAGGGGACGAGGGCGGATTGGGACTGGACCTTCCGCGTGAACCTGTTTGGGGTGATCAACGGGATTGATACGTTCTTGCCGCGGATGCGGTCGCAGGAAGGGGATGCGCATATCGTGAACACGGTCTCGATGGCTGGACTGAGGCTCAACGAGGTCGTGCCGCTTGGGGTGTACAGCGCGAGCAAGCACGCGGCGCTGGCGTACACCGAGTCGCTGCACGACGAGTTGGCGGCGGAGGGTATTGGCGTGTCGGCGCTCTGTCCGGGCGGGGTGAACACGTTGATCGGGATGGCGGAGCGTAATCGTCCGAGCGAGTATGGGGGTCCGAGCGAGGAGCCGGCGCGAGGGTTTAGTCCGGGCACGATGTCGCAGCAGATGGATCCTGAGGATGTGGGCCGGGTGGTCCTGCGCGGGGTGAAGGCGAACCGACGCTTGATCTTCTCGCATCCGGAGCTGCGAGATCAGGTCGAGCGGCGTTACGAGCGAATCATGGCCGACTTTGAGTTTTTCGCGCAGTCGGCTGAGGAGTTGTCATCATGAGCACCGAACAGATTTCCGACCGCGCATCACTGCCCGAACCGGATGTGGTTGAGGTTTCGGAGGGCATCTTTGCGTACATCCAGCATGACGGGTCGTGGTGTCTGAACAATCCGGCGTTCATCAATGCGGGTGGGCAAGTGGTCGCCGTGGACGCGTGCGCGACGGAGCGTCGGACGCGGGCCTTTCAGGGCGAGATTGCACGACTCTCGCCCAATCCGGTGCGGACGCTGATCAACACGCACAGCCACTTCGATCACACGTACGGCAATTACCTGTTTGAGGATGCGATGATCATCGGCCATCGTCGTTGTCGCGAGGATGTGATCGCTGACGCGCCGGAGCTTCCCCAGCGGATTCGGCAGATGTTCGTCGGGGTGGAGTGGGGTGAGTATCAGGAGTCTGCGCCGAGCGTGGTGTTCGAGGACGCGATGACGCTACACGCGGGCGGACTGGAGTTGCAGCTGATCTACGTGTCGCCGGCGCACACGAACACGGACGTGGTGGTGTGGATTCCCGAGCGGGGTGTGTTGATTGCGGGTGACATCGTCTTCAATCAGGGCACGCCGTTCGCGCTGATGGGATCGGTCAGCGGATGGATCGACACGCTGGATCGACTCCGCGAGCTGCCGATCGAGACGGTGATTCCTGGTCACGGACCGGTGGCGGACGCAAGCGTGTTCGACGACGTTGAGGCGTATCTGCGGTTTGTGAACGAGACTGCGCAGGCCGCAATCGAGGCGAAGGTTGACCCGCTGTCGGCAGCGCGAGATGTCGATCTGGGCCGATTCGCGGAGTGGACTGACACGGAGCGGATCGTGGGCAATCTGCACCGCGCGATGAACGAGTTGCAAGGCACGCCAAGAGGTGGCGAGATCGATATGGTCGCGGCGTTTGGTCAGATGTTGGAGTACAACGGCGGGCAGCCGTTGCATTGCATGGCGTAGGGGAGGGATTTTGGTTGGTGCTCGATTGATTCCCCCGGGAACGCGGGGGTGAGGGAGGGCCCCCTCCTAACCTCCCCCGCAAGCGGGGGAGGGATTTGGTTTGTCCTCTCCCCGCAAGCGGGGGGAGAGATTTGGGTTTGTTCTCCTCCGCAAAGTGGGGGAGGGATTTTGATTGGTGCTGCCCTCGCTTGCGGTTTGTGTAGCTGGCCGGGCGAGATTCCAGACAAGCTGGAATGACGAACCCTGGAGATCGGACCGCGCCGCCACGCAGCACCGCTCTGACACATCTCCACGTTGCTATGAACAGACCCTAGCCCTGCCGCAAGACGATCCGCGACGATCCGTCCGCGATCACCTTCACCGCCAGCGCGATCCGGTTCTCCTCGTCCAACCCCGCCCAGTACAGCTCCGCCACCTCCTCAGCAGACCCCGCCAGCGGCAGCCACAGCGGATCACCCGCATACGACGGCAGCGGATCACCGTCCGAGCGATACGTCGTGATCCCGTAGCCCAGACCATCCGGCGGACGCGGCAGACGCCACGTCGCCCGATCCGTCTGGTCGGGATCCGACGCATTCGCACGCAGGATCGAGACCGCCACGCGCTCCCCATCGCGCAAGTCCAGCAATCCAGCGATCCGCGGCGTGTAGTTCGGCGCATCCGGCTCTCGCTCGCGAGTCGACAGCGCGTCCTCCATGCTGCCGCCCGCGAGAATCGCGTCCCAGATCGTCCGCGTCTGATCGCCATTCGACACGATGTAGCGATCAGGCAGCTCCAGCATCGCCTCATAGATGATCAGCGACGGATCCTCGACCAACGACAGATCGCGCGCCTCTGTTCGCAGCGTGCCCCCGTCATCAACCACGAAGCGCCGATTGCGGCTGTTCGCGCTACGGCCCATAATCCAGTACACCTGCGCCCACTCACCATCCGACAACCGCCCCACCGCCAAGCCGCGACCTGGATAGCGGTTGGCCGCGATGTGGCGGCCGAAGTTCTGCTCGGCGAAGACCCGCAGCTCATCCAGACGCGAAGTGTGACCGGTCATCACCCCACAATATCGGCAATCGTGGTAATGTCGGTCTGGCGCAACTCGGGGATAGACTCAGAACATGTCCCGCCCGCGCGTCCTGCAGCGAGTGTTGATCGCCAACCGCGGCGAGATCGCATCTCGGATCGCCCGCACTTGCCGACGTCTCGGCATCGAAACCGTCGCCGTCTACTCCGACGCCGACCGCGATGCGCCCCACACGAGGCTCGCCGACCGCGCCATCAGAATCGGACCGCCGCAGGCCGCCCAGAGCTACCTCAACATCGCCGCCCTGCTCGACGCGGCCCGTCAGACCGGCGCCGACGCCGTCCATCCCGGCTATGGCTTCCTCTCCGAGCGATCCGACTTCGCCCGCGCCGTCCAGGACGACGGACTGACCTGGATCGGCCCGCCGCCCGAAGTGATCGATGCACTGGGCGACAAGGTCTCCGCTCGACGCCTGGCCGCCGCCGCCGACGTACCCGTCGCCGAGGGCATCGACCAGGACGACGGCGACGACGCACTCGCCGCCGCCATCGAGGACCTGGGACTGCCCGTCATGATCAAGGCCTCCGCCGGCGGGGGCGGACGCGGCATGCGTCTGCTGCGCAGCCACCAGGACGCTCCAGACGGTCTCGCCGCCGCAGTCGCCAGCGCTCGCCGAGAAGCACAGGCCGCCTTCGGCGACGGACGACTCTTCGTCGAACGCGCCATGTCGCAGGGGCGACATGTCGAGGTGCAGGTCATCTTCGACGCCCACGGCCGCGGCATACACCTGGGCGAGCGCGACTGCACCGTCCAGCGCCGACGCCAAAAGGTGATCGAAGAGTCGCCCTCACCCGCCGTCAACGACGCCCTCCGCGACACCCTGGGCGCGGCAGCGCTCCGCGTCTGCCATGCAGCCGGCTACGTCGGCGCCGGCACCGTCGAGTTCATGCTCATGCCCGACGGACAAGCCATGTTCCTCGAGGTCAACACCCGCCTGCAGGTCGAGCATCCAGTCACCGAGATGCTCACCGGACTCGACCTCGTCGAGCTGCAGCTCAGCGTCGCCGCGGGCGATCACCTGGCCATCCCAGCCGAGCACCTCCAACCCAACGGTCACGCCATCGAGCTGCGCATCTATGCCGAAGACCCCCAACGCGGCTACGTCGCCTCCACCGGACGACTGCATTGGTTCGAACCGCTCGACGAACGAGCGCGGCACGACGTGGGCTATGCGACCGGCGGATCCGTCGAGGCGCACTACGACCCGCTCTTGGCCAAGACCATCGTCCACGCCGACACGCGTGGCGAGGCCATCGCCCGCGCTCAAGAGGCCCTCGACGCATGGGCCATCGACGGTGTCGCCACCAACGTCTCCCAGCTCAGCGCCATCCTCGCCTCCGACGCCTTCCGCAGCGCCGATCACGACGCGATCGACATCGGCTGGCTCGATCGGACCGAGCTCCAACCCGTACCGCCGCCCCATCAGGCCCTCGCCGTCGCCGCGCAAGCCGACTGGCAGAGCGGTGCCTGGCGCTCATCCGGCAGCCTCAACCGCCGCTACCGTCACCTCGGACACGAACACGACATCACCGTTCAACCCGGCGCGATGGACGCGACGGACAGTCGACCCGTCACCGCAGCCGCGCAGGACCTCGCTTGGACATCCGACGTCTCGCAAGCCGGAGTCATCGTCTCGCACGGCCACCGACGCTGGGCGCTGCTGCGTCCGCGCCCGCGCCGATCCGCCGCGGCTCGCTCTCGGCTGGCCGGCGCCAACACGATCACGGCTCCAATGCCGGGCACGATCATCGAGGTACTCGTCTCCGTCGGCGACGAGGTCGCCGCAGGGCAGACCCTGGCCGTGATGGAAGCGATGAAGATCGAACACCTGCTCACCGCGCCGAACGCCGGCGTCGTCAGCGCCCTCCATACCTCGGCCGGCGCATCGGTCGACGAGGGTGCCGTACTGATTGAACTGGGGGACGCATGAACCAGCGAGAGCAAGCCGACGCGCTACGCCAACGCCGCGAGCTCGTCGTGCAACGCTGGCAGGGGCTGGGACTCAACGGACCAGTGCTGATCCCCGCCGGGCTGCCGATCCCCGTTGAGGGCACCGATCTGTATCACGACTTCCACGCCCATCCCGAGTTTCAGTACCTGAGCGGCGCCGCCGAGCCGGGCGCCGCGCTATGCTGGCAACCCGACGCCGGCTGGACGCTCTTCGCGCCCTCGTTGTCAGTCGAAGCCCTGGTCTGGCAGTCCGCGCCGCCGTCGCCCGACGCATTGGCCGCCGAAACGGGGGTCGAGCGCTCCGTCGACCGCTCCGAACTCGCCCCGTGGCTCGAGGCCCAGCGCGGACAGCCGCTCGCCCTGCTCGGATCACGCGACATCGAGCAACGCGCCGCCGACTACGGCGTCGACGCATGGGCAGCGCTGGAAACCGACATCGACGACGACGCCACCGAGCGCATCGGCCGCGCGCTCGCCGAACTGCGCCGTTCCAAGGACCACGTCGAGCTGGCGCGCATCAGTCGAGCCGTCGACGCCGCGATCGCTGGTCACCTCGCCGCTCAGCGGATCGCCCGAGACGGTCTCTCCGAACGCGCCCTCCAGATCGAGATGGAAGCCGAGTTCTTCCGCCAAGGCGGCGCCCGCACGGCCTACGGATCGATCGTCGGCTCGGGGCCCAACTCAGCCATCCTGCACGGCACGCCTGGTCCGCGCCACATGTCGGACGGCGAGCTCGTCCTGATCGACGCCGGTGCCGAGATCGACGGCTACGCATCCGATGTCTCGCGCACCTTCCCCGTCTCGGCGGCGTTCTCGCCGATCCAACGCGATCTGTACGACGTCGTGCTCGCCTCACAGCAGGAGGCCATCGAGTCCGCCGCGCCCGGCGTCGAGTACAAAGACATGCACCTTAAGGCCGCAGCGACGATCGCCGCAGGACTGGTCGACTCCGGCATCCTGCGCGGCGCGGTCGACGAGCTGGTCAACAACGACGCCCACGCGCTCTTCTTCCCGCACGGGCTGGGCCACATGCTGGGCCTGACCGTCCACGACTGCGCGGGATACCTCGACGACCGCGTGCCCGAAGACCGCTTCGGGCTTGCCTATCTGCGCACCGACCTCCCGCTCCAACCCGGGTACGTCGTCACCATCGAGCCAGGCATCTACTTCGTCCCCGCCCTGCTCACCGACCCGGAGCGCCGCGAACGATACCGCGAGATGGTCAACTGGCCCCGCGTTGACGACCTGCTCGACTTCGGCGGCATCCGTATCGAGGACGACATCCAGATCACCGCCGACGGCTGCATCAACCTGAGCCAGGCGCTGCCCAGTGCAGCCGACGACATTGAAGCCATCCGCCGCGACGGGCTCGGCATCAACCGTGCCTGAGCGCCTGACCATCGCCGACGTCGCCACCTACCCGCGTCCCGGCATGGACGCGCCCGGCATGATCGGCTTCACCCCCGATCACTCCGCTGTCTGCTGGCTGCACGCCCAAGACGGCGGACTGGTCCGATCGCTCTGGCGGATCGACATCGAGTCGGGCGACCGCACCGTGATCGCCGGCCCAGGCGCGGACGCACCGATGTCACGCGAGGAAGAACTCCTCCGCGAGCGCACCAGAACCCGAGAACTCGGGGTGCCGGCATACGCATGGGCCCGCGACGCCGCATCACCCACGCTGATGATCCCCGGGCCGACGGTCCGCGTCGCCGTCAACGGCAACCCGCTGCGCGACGTGCCCGGCAGCGACGGAGCGCTCACTCCCAACCTGAGCCCCGACGGGACGCAGCTGGCCTTTGTCCGCGCTGGCGATCTGTTCGTGGTGCCCGTCGATGGCTCGGCCGAGCCGACTCGCCTGACCGTCGGCGCAGAGGACGGACTGACCCACGGACTCGCCGACTTCGTCGCGCAGGAAGAGTTCGGCCTGCTGCGCGGACACTGGTGGTCGTCGGACTCGCGGCTCGCCTACGTCCGAGTCGACGAACGGCACGTGCCGCCCTACCCGATCGTCCATCAGGGCGGGACAGCAGTGGACATCGAGACGCACCGCTACCCCTTCGCCGGCGCGGACAATCCGCGCGTCTCACTGTTCGTGATCGACGCCGCAGGCGGGCTGGCGATGCAGATGTCGTTGCCCGACGAGGACGGCTATCTCGTTCGCGCCGCATGGTGGCCCACACCGGACGGTGATCAACGGCTCGTCGCGCAGTGGATCAACCGAGACCAGGATCGGCTGCAGCTGCTCGCGTTCGACGACAACGGCGCCGCCACGCTGTTGATCGATGAGCAACAGCAGCCCTGGGTCAACGTCGCCGACGACGCGCGCGGACTCGACGACGGCCGCTTCCTCTGGTCCTCCGAACAAACCGGCTACCGTCACCTATCGCTGCACGAGGCCGACGGAACGACGATTCGACAGCTGACCGGCGGCGAGTGGATCGTGGACGGCGTGATCGGCGTCGACGAGGAGCGCGGTTGGGTCTACTTCACGTCCACGCGCGGATCGCCGCTCGAGCGGCGGGTCGAGCGCGTCTCGCTCGACGGCGGCTGGATCGAGACACTATCCGAGTCGGGCGGTGTGCACCACGCGTCGCTCTCGCGAGACGGCCGCTGGTTGGCCGTGCAACGTTCATCGCTGCACGCCCCGCCAAGCATCACGGTCGTGTCATCCGACGGCAGCAAGAGCGTTCCCATCTATGAGTCGGCCGCGACTCCCGCCTCGCTCGGCCTCAACCCCCCAGAGCTGCGCACGTTTGCCGCGTCCGACGGCAGCACGCTCTATGGCGCGATCTACCGCCCCCACGGCGACGGTCCGCATCCCATGCTGCTCGCGGTGTACGGCGGACCGCACGCGCAGACCGTCCTCGACGCCTGGGGCCTGACCGTCGATCTGCGCGCGCAGTACCTCGCCCAGCAGGGCTTCCTGGTCCTGAAACTGGACAACCGAGGCATGGCCGGGCGCGGACTGCAGTTCGAGGCGCATCTGCACCGTCAGATGGGCACGATCGAGGTGGACGATCAATCCGCGGCCGTCCAGCAGCTGGCGGTTGAGGGCCAGATTGACCCCGAACGCGTCGGCGTCTACGGCTGGTCCTACGGCGGATACATGACGGTCATGTCGATGCTGCGACGGCCCGACCTATTCAAGGTCGGCGTCTCGGGCGCGCCCGTCTCGGACTGGGACGGCTACGACACCGGCTACACCGAGCGCTACATGGGCACGCCGCAGCACAACGCCGAAGGCTATCGCGAGGGGTCGCTGCTCACCCATGCCGGCAAGCTCGAGGGCGACCTGCTGCTCATCCACGGCGGCGTCGACGAGAACGTCCACTTCCGCCACACCGCGCGGCTGATCACCGCGCTGACCGAAGCCAACCGCGACTACGACCTGTTGATGTTCCCGCAAGAACGTCACATGCCGCGCGACCGCGCCGGTCTCGAGTACCAGGAGCAACGCGTCGCCCGCTACTTCGAACGACGCCTCTTGCACGGTCATCCACAGGGTCAGCCGCAAACCACGCAGGCTCGGGAGGACTGATGCCAATCCCCAGCACCGCCAGCGACGCCGCGACCTTGCTCGGCGTCTCCCTCTCGGCCGACCGCGACACGATCCGCGACCGCTACCGGCGCCTCGCGCGCATCTACCATCCCGACGCCAACCCGGACGACGAAGCCGCCGGCACGAGGATGCTGGAGTTGAACGCCGCGGTCGACCTGCTGCTCGGCACGGACACGCCGACGCTGGATTCGGAGATCGCACCCGAGCCGGCACGCAGCGACCGCTCCCTGTCCACTCGCGAGCGCCGCCAGGACGCGCGAATCAAGGCGGCGCTGCAACACTTGCCCTACGGCATCTACGTGGTCGGCACCGTCAACCCGGACGGCGCGCCCAACGCAATGGTCGCTGACTGGGTGATGCAGGTCTCGTTCAAGCCGCGCATCGTCTGCGTATCGTTCGAGCGCGATGCGGCGTCGCTGCGCAACCTGCGCGAGACGCGGCAGCTCACCGTCAGCCTGCTGCCCGAGTCAGGCATGGATCTCGCGGCCAGGTTCCTGCAGCCGTCTGACCCATCCAAGATTGAGGGCCGCTCGGCCGAGTTCGCCGCGCCCGACAAGATGCGCGGCGTGGGCTACGTCCAGCTGGAGCATCCCGATCTCGAAGCAGGCGCGCCCGTCCTCGAGGACTCGTTGGCCTGGTTGGCGGCCGAGGCACAGCAGTTCATCCCGGTCGGCGAGCACATCCTCGCGCTCTGCCGAGTCTTCGACGGCGACGCGCTGCCGATCAACGAGGGTCCCCTGACGTCGCTCTACACCGGTTGGCACTATGGCGGCTGAGCCGTCCAGAACCACGATCGCCAGAGCGGTGATCGCCAGAACTGCGGAGCAGCACGGCTCCGGCAATGGGAACCGCCACCTCGTCCGCCCCGCAAGCCGGCTGGAGACAAGCCGGGTCGAGAGTGGGGCGCCCTCCCGCAGGCTGCGCACCTTCGAGTCGTTTCGCGAGCCGGCCTTTCGATGGTTCTTCGTCTCCACGCTCGGCCAGATGTACTCGGCCATCGGCCAGATGTTTGTGCGCTCCTTCCTCGTCTATGAGCTGACCGACTCCTATGCCGCGATGGGATTGGTGGCCCTGGTCAGCGGCATCGTGCAGTTCGTGCTGGGACCCTACGGCGGTGTGCTCGCCGACCGATTCCCCAAGAAGACCGTGACGCAGGTGTTTCAAGCTGTCGGACTGCTCAACGCCGCGGTGATCGGCACGCTAGCCGTGCTCGGCATTCTCGAGTTCTGGCATCTGCTGATCTCGTCGGTGTCGCAGGGCATCCTCGTCGCGTTGATGGTGCCCGCGCGGCAAGCGATGGTCTCGGAGATCGTCTCGCGCGAGCGGATCATGAACGGCGTGGCGCTCAACACGGCGGCGATGAACATCATGCAGTTCGCCGCACCGCTGATTGGCGGCGCGCTGCTCGCCGCGTTCGGCGCTGGAGTCAGCTTCTACGTGATGGCCGCCTGCTACGCCATCGCGATCCTGACCATGCTGCCGATCCCCACCGTGCCCGCCCAGGCCGGACGCGGCAGCGGCGGTCTGCGCGCCGCCCTCCGCGACATCACCGACGGGTTCCGCTACATCGCCCGACACCGCGTATTGCGGATGATCCTCCTGCTCTCGTTTGCCGTGTCCCTGCTTGGCCAGCCGTTCCAGGGGCTGCTGCCGGGCTTCGTCCAGGACGCGTTCGACGCCGGGCCCGCGCTGGCGGCGCTGTTCATGACCTTCTCCGCCATCGGCGCGTTCCTGGCCGCCCTGGTCATCGCCTCACTGCGACGCCGCGGCCGTGGACGGCTGCTCCTGCTGATGGGCGTCTTCGTCGGAGCGGGAACGCTGGGCATGGCGATCTCGCCGTGGATCTGGCTGAGCCTCCCGATCATGATCCTGATGGGCGTCGGACAAGCCGGCCGCATGACGATGGGATCGGCGCTGATCCAGGAACAGGCCGATCCTGCCTATCGCGGCCGGGCGATGTCGGTGTTGATGATGCAGTTCGCGCTGATGCAGGGCGGCGTCTTCGTGCTTGGCATCGCCGCCGAACTGGTCGGCGTGCGACTGGCCGTCTTCATCACCGCGATCGCGCTGCTCGGGATGATCTTCCTCTTCAGCGCCTTCTCGTCGACGCTGCGCCGCCTGCAATAGCCGCGCAACCAGCGCACGCCTCAGCACGCGTCGATTATCCTCGCTCAACCAGGACCAATGCGGGAGTGAGCCATGATTACCTACCTCGATCACGTTGGCATCGTGGCCAACTCGCTGGACGAGGCCGGCGCGGTGCTCGTCGACCAGCTCGGACTCGAATATGACCGCGAACGCACGCCCTTTCCCGAAGGCGGCTTCTTCGCGCCGGAGCGAACGAAGATCTTCTTCGTCAAAGTCAACCTCGGCGAGACGCGAATCGAGATCCTGCTGCCCGAGGACACGGAGAGCGGGATTGGGCGTTTCCTCGATCGGCGCGGCCCCGGACTGCACCATTTGGGCTACGGATCGACCGATGTCGTCGGCGATACCAAGCTGTTCATGGAGCGCGGTCTCGCCTACATCGACTTCGGCGGGCCGATTGAGGAGATCACCGCCTCGTTCTTCCATCCGCGCACGGCCGGCGGCATCCTGACCGAGATCGTGCCGGATCGGCGGCCTCAGACCTCATGACGCAGGCAGAACGGACGAGGCGGCGATGGTGGTGAGTCTGCGCAGCGTCGATCAGCCGAGGCTGGCGCTCGTGCTCTCCGGCGGCGGCGCCTCCGGGATCGTGCAGGTCCCATTTCTGGAGGAGCTGCTCAGACGCGGGATTCGACCGGACCTGGTGATCGGCAGCTCCGTGGGAGCGATCAACGGCGCGTTCCTGGCGATGCACCCCGACAACATTGCGGGGCTGCACGAGCTCTGGCTGGCGCTGCGCGACCAACGCCTGTGGCATCGGAACTTGCTCACCATCGGACGCCGCCTGCTATCTCGTGACACGTCGCTCTACACCAACCGATTCCTGCGCGAGCTGATCAAGCGGCACGTGACGGTCGACGCGATTGCCGCGGCCGAGATTCCCCTCTTCATCGTGACCACCAGCCTCGGCAGTGGAACCAAGCGGGTCATGCAACACGGCGAGCTCCTGACCGCGCTGCTCGCATCGGTGGCTGTGCCGGGCCTCTTTCCGCCGGTCCGAGTCGAGGGCGACTGGTGCGTCGACGGCGGACTTTCCAGCGGCCTCGATCTGGAGACGGCGATCCTGCAGGGTGCGACGCGCACGATCGCCGTCGACCTGGGTGTCGCCCCCTCGCCGTACGAACCGCGCGGCCTGGTCGATCTGCTGGCCCGCTCGATGGAAATCGCCGTCCAGGAGCGGACCAAGTCGGAGATTGACCAGTTCGGGTCACTCGTGCCCACCGTCGTCTGGCGGCCGGGCTTGCGCGCCGAGTCGTTCGGGTCGTTCGCGGACGTTGAAGAGCTTTACGGCCATGCCAAAGACCTGGCACCATCGATGATCGACCAGGCGCTGGACGCCAACGGCAACTGGATTTCCGGTGTGTACGAGGGCGTCGTGCAGGTAGCGAGGACGTAACCGTGCCCGACCCGCCCAGCGTGCCCGGGATGGCTGAGCTCCGCGTCGTGGACCTGAGCGATCAGGTCTCGGGTGCGTACGCGGCCCGCCTGTTCGCGGCCGCCGGCGCCGAGGTCACGCTGGTCGAGCCGCCAACGGGATCCGCACTGCGGCGCAGGCCGCCGCTGCTGACATCGACCGAGCCGCTGCGCAGCGCGGCCTTCGAGTATCTCTCTGCCTGGAAGCGGGGCGTGGCGCTCGATTGGGATTCGCCGCCGGGCGCTGCCGCGCTCGGCTGCTTGCTCGACCGCGCCGACATCGTGATCAGCACCATGCCCGCAGCCCAGGCGCTCGAGTTCGACCGCCGCGTTCGCTCCCGCAGAGAGCGGCTCATCCATGTCTCCGCCACGTCCTACGGCCTCTCTGGACCGTGGGCCGGATGGCGATCATCGGACCTGACCGATTGGGCGGCGAGCGGCTATCTGTACATCACGGGCGACCCGGCTCGCGAGCCGCTGCAAGGCGCGGGACCCTGGGCCGGCTACGTCGCCGGCGTGACCGCCGCCGTTGGCGGCATGGCCGCGCTGTTTGCCAGACGCGCGACCGGGCGCGGGCAGCTCGTTGACGTCTCGGCGATGGAGTCGATGGCTTCGTCTCATCAGTGGAGCCTCGCGCTCTGGTCGCACCAGGGCCGCGTCAAGCACCGCGCCCTCAACCGTCACGCCGAGGCGCACTACCCGCTCAACCTCTTCCCCGTTTCCGACGGCTGGGTCTGTATCGCCGCGCCGACTCTGGCGCAGTGGGTCAACCTCTGCATCGCCTGCGGCATCCCCGAGTGGGCGGATGACCCACGCTTCGCCACGGCCGGGCTGCGTTACGACGCCGCGGACGAGATTGACCAGCGTCTCGAGCCTGTCCTGAGCCAATGGACCCGCGCCGAGGCGGCCCAGCTGCTGCAGGACCATCACGTCCCGGCCAGCGCGGTGCTATCGCTGGACGAGGTCCTCGTGGACGAGCAGCTGCAGTCCCGCGCCTACTGGGCCTATCCCGAGGCGCTCGGCGACCCAGCCAAGATGCCTGGCCTGCCCTTCCAGCTGCCGTCCTCGCCTGCGGCGTTTCGTCCCGCGCCGACGCTCGGTGAAGACACGGCAGCGGTGCTGAGCGGCGCGGGCTGTTCGGCCGCTGAGATTGCGGCCGTGCTCGAATCCGGAGCGGACAGTGACTAGCCGCATCCTCGACGGTGTCCGCGTGGTGGAGTTCGGCTACGCCTGGGCTGGTCCGCTGGTGGGCCGCATGATGGGCGATCTCGGCGCGGACGTGATCAAGCTGGAGCAGAACACCGCCCGCGGCGGCAAGCTGGAGGCGAGCGCCGAGCTGCAGGCCGCACTCGACGACTGGCGGCGCGGCGAAGCGGTCGAGCCGACGCTGCGCGCCTCCGTGTTTCCCGAAGGCCAACCCGGTCCCGAACCGTGGAACTCCGCCGGCATCTTCAACAAGCTCAACCGCAACAAGCGCGGGCTCTGCGCCGATCTCAAGACCGACTCGGGCCGCCGGATCTGGCGGCGGCTGGTCGAGCAATCCGATGTGATTGTCGACAACTTCAGTCCGCGCGGCGCGCGTTCCCTGGGCATCGACTACGACACGGTGCGGGAATGGAATCCGCGCATCATCTCGGTCAGCTGCACCGGCTTCGGACACAGCGGCCCGTTTCGCCAACGCGTCTCGTACGGGCCGGTGCTCGAGGCGGCCGCTGGCGCGGCGGCCGCCACCGGCTACATCGGCGGCGGCCCGATCAAGATGGGCCACGCCTTCCCCGATCCGATCGGAGGTCTGCACGGCACCTTCGCCGTGCTGGCCGCGCTCTGGCAACGCGACGCCACGGGCGCGGGCGCATTTGTTGACCTCTCCCAGCTCGAGACCTACGCCGCCGTCTCGGGCGATCTGCTGCTGGAGACCAGCCTGCACGGTCAGCCGGCGGCGAGGGGCAATCGCGCGCGAAGCAGCGCCCCGCAGGGCGTCTACCGCTGCCGCGACGAGCAGCAAGACCGCCGGCCATCGCTGGATATGTGGATTGCCGTCACGATTGAAGACGACGCGGCCTGGAACAGATTCCGGGACGTCGTTGGCGACGAGCGTCTCGGCGATCGCCGCTTCGAGACCTCCGATGCGCGCATCACGCACCACGACGAGATCGATCAGCTGATCGGCGAGTGGACACGCGATCAAGATCGCACGCAGCTCGCCGAACGCCTGCAGGCGGCCGAGATCACGGCGCTGCCGGTCCTGACCAACGCGGACCTGATGCAATCGCCGCAGTTGAGAGAGCGCGGCTTCATCGTCGAGTGGGATCAACCAGGCGTCGGTCGATATGAGTACGGCGGATTCCCGATCCACTTCAGCGGCCAGGCGCGCCCGCAGATGCGTCCGTCGCCAGGTCTGGGCGGCGACAATCGGGACATCTGCACCGAGCTCGGCTTCAGCACTGAGGAGATCGCCGCGTTCGAGTCCGACGGCACGCTGGCAACCGAGCCACCCGGCACCGGCGGGCGCTAAGCCGTCCGATCGTCGTCATTCCCGCCTCCGTCGTTCCAGCCTCCGTCATTCCAGCTTGTCTGGAATCCCGTTTCTCCCTCGTTCCTGCCTCCGTCATTCCAGCTTGTCTGGAATCTCGTTCCACGCGCGGCACGCTTGCGGGCCTTGCCGAGCATCTGCCCGAC
>JAJDZG010000150.1 GCA_022824765.1 Dehalococcoidia bacterium
CATCCCAGCAGCCCCCACCGCCATCCCAGCCTCCACCGCCATCCCAGCCCCCACCGTCCTTCCAGCTTGTCTGGAATCCCCCCCGACAACCCACCCGACCAGCTAACGCCCACCTCGCCCTGATCCGCGACGCGAGCCAGAAACCGTGAACAGACCCTAGCGATCAGGACCCCGCACCGTCACTCCGCCGTCAACCGGCAAGACCACCCCCGTCACGTACTTCGCCTCGTCGCTGGCCAGAAATACCGCCGCCCACGCGATGTCCCACGGCTCGCCCTCCTGTTGCAGCAAGCTCGCGTTCTTGCGGCGCTCCCGCAGCTCGTCCGACATCCCAGCCGCGTAGACCATCGGTGTATAGACCGGACCTGGCATGATGCAGTTGGCGCGGATGCCGTCGCGGCCGTGATCGACCGCAAGCGCCTGCGTCAGTGTCGCCACGGCCGCCTTGCTCACGCTGTACGCCGTCAGACCGCGCGGACGCAGCGCCGCAATCGACGACACGTTCGTGATCGCGCCGCCCCCGCTCTCACGCATCGCCGGCACCGCGTGCTTGCACATAAGCATCATCGACGTCACATTCACCCGCTGCACGTGCTCCCACTCCGCCAGCGAGACGTCCTCCACCGTCCCCCGACCGCCGATCCCCACGTTGTTGTGCAGGATGTCGAGCCTGCCCCTGCGCGAGACCGCCTCGGCCACGATCCGCGAGCAATCTTCCGTCGACGTCACATCAGCGACCGCGACCGCCGCATCGTTGCCCTCGGCCCGAATCATCGCCAGCGTTGCCTCGACCGCCGACTCATCACGGTCGACCAGCAACAGGTCCGCGCCCTCACGTGCGAACAGGATCGCCGTCGCTCGACCATTCCCAATCCCGTCAGCCCGAGATCCCGCGCCTGTCACGATTGCAGACTTGCCCGAAAGTCGTCCGGTCTGTCCTGAGCTTGGTCCTGGCATGGTGATCCTCTCAATCAGTGGTCAGAGTGCTGGTGGGCGCCGGCTGCGGTGGACGCTGCGGCTTCCAGAGCGCTTCCCGACGCCAGCCGGGAATTAGCGCCGACGGCAACGGCGTGCCCCGTTCCTCCCGGTCGGCCCGGACCCACAGGATCATGATGATCAGCAGCAGCGGTCCGAAGAACGCGGCCAGGCCCAGGAACACCGTGGGCAGCGAGTACGCGTCGACGATGCTGCCGAAGACCGGCAGGAAGGGCAGCATGATCAGCGCCCAACCCATGTGGTTGAGCGACAGCGCCGTCGCCCGCAACCGAGACGGTATGCGGCGGTTCAGGTAGCCCTCCATCAGCGGCATCTGCGCCCCCCGCGCCAGTCCGAGAATCACGAAGAACGCAATCGCCCCCAGATGGTCGATCAGCGAGATCGCCCCGTACACCAGCACCACCCAGAACGGCAGCGACGCCAGCGTCCGCACGATCCCGAACCGCGTCGCCAGCCAGAACGCCAGCGCCGCCGCAAACACCGTCGCAATCCGCGCCGGCGCTTGCAACGCCGTGAACGCCCAGCCCACCTCCAGACCTTGTTCCTTCAGGAACGGCTGCAGCAGATAAAACTCCGGCACCATCGACGCGATCAGCAGCGCCGAAAAGATCAGCGAATACCGAATCGTCGGCGTGCGACCCGCCAGACGCAGCGTCTCCCGCAACAACTGCATGTACGACGGACCGACCGATCGTTGATCGTCCTCGTGACGCGGCGGCTCGCGGAAGAACAGCGACACGACCAGCGCGAGGCCAGTCGCGGTCGTCCCCGCCAGCAGCGCGTAACGCGCACCGATCTCTCCCGCGATCGCCCCGCCCGTGATCGTCGCGATCACCAGCGCCAACGACCGCACCGCAAACGCCCGTCCCGCCTGACGCTCAAACTCCCGCTCACGACCCAGCGATTGCAGGGTGTCGTGCAGGAACGCGCTGTCCGTGCCCGTCAGACAGACCATCGCCAGACCCCACAGCGACCAGGCGACCGCAGCCATCCAGAACGAATCCGTGAACGCGAACCACGACGTGAACGCCATGAAAATGATCAGCGACGCGCGAATCGTCCGCACACGGCCAAAGCGATCGGCCAGCGCCCCAGCGAGCGGCTGCCCGAACGACGTGATCACATAGAACGCCGGTCCAATCGCGCCAAGCTGCGACCACGACAGCCCGACCTCGTCAGTCGCGTAGATGATCCAGACCGGCATCCAGAAATGCAGATCGTGGAGAAAGTAGAAGACCGGATACAGCCGCAGGTTGCGCTGCCAACGGCGGCGGACATCGGTCGCAGTTTGCTGGGAATCGGTCAGGCTCACGGACGCAGGCTAGCGCCATATAGACTCAGCCCAACAGCGCACAGAACGACGATTGGACCCAGCAGATGACCGAACAGCAAGTCCTCACCGAAACGATCGGCCGCGTCGGCGTGATCCGACTGAACCGTCCCGAGAAGCTCAACGCCTGGACCGGCATCATGGCCAACCAGATGACGCGCCAAATCCGCGCCTGGAACGACGACGACAACATCGGTGCCATCGTGATCGCCGGCGAAGGACGCGCCTTCTGCGCCGGCGCCGACCTGCAAGGGTTCAACCAACGGCTCGCCGATGATCCCGACGCCTCCGCCGCTAACGAGCGCGAAGCCAACTGGACGCAGCTGATCCGCGAATCCAAGCCGGTCATCGTCGCAATCCACGGCTACGCCGTCGGCGTCGGTCTCACCCTCGCGCTGCCCGCCGACGTCCGCTACGCCGCCGAGGGCGCGCGGCTCTCGATCCGATTCGTCAAGGTCGGCCTCGTCCCCGAGCTAGGCTCGACTCGTCTGCTGGCCCAGCTGGTCGGGCTCGGCCACGCGACCGACATCTGCCTCTCCGGCCGCATGGTGCCGGCCGACGAGGCCTACCGCATCGGTCTCGTCTCCGCCGTCGTGCCCCAGGACGACCTCTTCGCCACCGCGCTCGCCAAGGCCGAGGAACTCGCAAACAATCCAACCGCCGTCGTCCGCAAAATCAAGACACTGCTCAACGACAACGTGACCGAGCCCGACCTCACGCGAGTCATGGAGCGCGAAGGCGCCCGCGATCGTGAGTCGCGGCGTCTGCCCTCCCATACCGAGGCGGTCACAGCATTCCTCGAAAAGCGCGAGCCCGTCTTCAATCAGTAGTCACTCACCGACGCTGAGCGTCACTCATCAAGCAAGTGGGCGCGCACCTCCTCGAGGTCGCGCGCCACATGCGTCGCGCCCTGCGCCGTCAGGAACTCCGCGTCCCGAACGCCCACGATCCCAATCACCCCGGCGAACCCCGCGTTCCTGCCCGCGCCCATATCCGACTCAGTGTCGCCGACCATCGCCGCCGACTCCGCCGCACCGCCCAGACGCTCGAGGGCCAGGCAGAGCGGCGCCGCGTCCGGCTTAGGCCGCGCCGCCGTGTTGGAGCCCAGGATGGTCTGGAAGCGATCCGCCCAATCCAGCAGCTCGACCGTCTTGCGCCCCGCATCCTCCCGCTTGTTGGTCACAATCGCCAGCGGCACGTCCGCCTCTCGCAACGCATCCAGCAGCGCCTGCGCGCCCGGCAGCGGAGTCGTACGCGGCATGTATTCCCGCTCGTAACGGCGCAGATAATCCATGTAAATCGGCTCTGCCGCCTCGGCGCTCAGCCCCAGCATGTGATCGAGCATGATCGGCAGCGGCGGACCGATGTACTGCAACAGCTGCGGCTCGTCCACCCCGTACCCGTGCGCGTTGATCGTCTCCAGCATGCAGCCGATCACCAGCGACTCCGTGTCCGCCAGCGTGCCGTCCAGGTCGAACACCACCGACCCATAGCGAGCCTCTGATGCACTCATGGCAGGCGGATGCGCCAGTCGTCCGAACCCGGCCGGTCACGCTCGCAGACCGCGAGTCTGCCGCTCACGAAGACGCTCACACTGAGCGCCGGGCCAGGAATCGTTCAATCCTTCGCCGACGGCCGTTCGGCCGCGGCAGCCGTGTTGCGAATCTCCTCAAGCAGCGCGTCGGCATCAACGGCGAGCAGCTCGGCGGCGTCAGAAATGCTGAATGTCTCGATCGGTGTCACCATGTCTTCAGGGTAGCGTAGGTGCCAACCCGGGCGCGTCGACGGCGTTGCACCCGGCACGGACGACACAGAAGCTGGGAGACCGTCGTGTTTGAGTACTTCGTCCTCTTGCTGGGGCTGCTGACGCTGTCAGCCTTCTTCTCCAGCTCCGAAACCGCGTATCTGTCCATCGAGGGCGTGCGCATGGAGCACGAACGCCAGCGCCGACTGCCCGGCGCCGACCGCGCCGCCGCCCTGCTCAGCGAGCCCCGACGACTGCTCGCCTCCATCCTGGTCGGCAACAACCTGGTCAACACCGGAGCCGCCACCGTCGGCGGCGTGATCGCCCAGGAACTCGTCGGCGGCAGCGAGGGCCTCAGCATCATCGTCGCCACCGTCGCCGTCACCGTGCTGCTCGTCATCTTCGGCGAGATCGGCCCCAAGTCCGTCGCCCTCCACCACAACCTCACCATGGCTCGCTACTACTCGCTGCCCCTCATCTGGTGGAGCCGACTGATCGCCCCAGCCGTCGCCGCACTCGATTGGACCTCCCGCATCTGGCTGCGCATCGTCGGCGGCCAGGAAGAAGCCCACTCCGCTCTCTCGCTCGGCGAGCTGCGCACCGCGATCGTCCAGGCCCGCGACGAAGGCGAAATCGCCGTCGGCGACACCTCGGTCTTGCTCGGCGCGCTCCGCCTCGGCGAGACCCAAGTCCGCCGCGTGATGACCGCTCGCACCGCCATCAGCTCAGTCGACGCCAACGCAACCCTCGAAGAGGCCGGCCG
This sequence comes from Dehalococcoidia bacterium, assembly GCA_022824765.1. GTDB lineage: Bacteria > Chloroflexota > Dehalococcoidia > Bin125 > Bin125 > Bin125. Next base: position 4,834 of record JAJDZG010000150.1, read on the forward strand.
CGCCTTCGCCCTCGCCGGATTCCTCCGCTTGCCCGTTCGCTTCGGCTCCGCCGACGACTACATCGGCTACCTGCACGGCTCCGACGTCCTGGCCGAGCTGGGACAAGGCAACCGCGACGGCGTCGTCCGTGACGTCATGCGCGAGGCGCCGCTCGAGTCCGAACGCGCCTCGGTCCAGCGCGTGCTGACCGAAATGCAGACCACCGGCCAGCACCTGATGCTCTTGATCGACGAGTTCGGAGCGACCACCGGCCTGGTCACCCTCGAGGACATCCTCGAGCTCGTCGTCGGCAACATCCGCTCCGAAACGCGCGCCGGCTCCGAGCCCGTCCCCGTCCGCATCGCCGGAGAACAATTCGTCGAAGGCCGCCGCGGCCTCACCGACCTCGGCGCGGAGCTGGAGATCGACTTCTCGCCAGAAGAAGCGGAAACCGTCGCAGGCATGCTCCTCCTGCGCTTCCGACGCTTCCCTCGCGCCGAGGAGTCGCTCGACCTCTACGGCTTCCGCTGGACCATCGTCGACGCGGACGAACGCCGCATCCGCCTCGTCCGCTTCAGCCGCCTCAAGGGCTGAGATGCCGATAAGCTGATAAGCTGGTAACGCGTGCCGAGGTGGCGGAATGGTAGACGCGATGGTCTCAAACACCATTGGGCGCAAGCCCGTGCCGGTTCGAGTCCGGCCCTCGGTACCAAGCCACCGAAAGAACAATGCCGAGTAGTGTAACGGTAGCACTAGGGACTTTGGATCCCTCAGTTCAGGTTCGAATCCTGGCTCGGCAGCCACCCACTGTGGCCCGCCTCTTGACATCAACACCCGACCGCGTGTAAAGTGAAGCCAAAGGTTCCTCCCCGATGAAAGAGCCCATGGGGCTCTCTCCGCTTGCGGAGTAGTCGGGGAGGTCATTTGTTCTCCGCGCAACGTCAGTAGTAGCGGGTCAAGCCGGTTTGGAAGATATCGAACTCGCTCTTGATCGCAGGCTTGATTGAGCTATAGTGCTCCAAGTCTGCTCGCTCCCACTTCCGATAGATCGCCCAGCAGAAGTAATCGGCCATCTGCAGTCCATAATGCGCCTTCGATGCATGATGGATAATGCGATAGCGCATATGAGGAGGTACAGTGTTGTGTAGAGCCTGTTGAATCGCTTTGGTCACGGCTTTGCGCTGCTTCTGGACGGGAATAGTGTCGGTAACTACGATCAACTCACTTGTCCAGGGATGCTGTTCTCTGTTCATGACATCTCTCAGCAGGTAACCTAGCATACTTGGATAGAAAGTCGCCGGCGGCTGAAGCGTCGGTGTAGTCTTGGCTTTTTCGACGATCAGAGCGTCAATCCGTAGCTGGCCGAGTGCTGGCAACAGGCGCTCGAACACTCCTTGGCGGACTGGCCGGCTATCTTCGGCACAATGAAACGACTCAAGATCGGGCAACTGAGGTGTTTCGATGCAATCGTGCTTGAAGCCGTCGAGTTCAGTGTAGCCTGGAAACGGACGTGTCATACTGACGCAAGTGAGCACGAAAAAGCTAGTACCTTTAGGACTAAAGTCAAAGTTACCAGACTCATCGAGGAACACGTAGGTCGGACCTGGCTGCAAGTTTAGGTCCCTTCCTATGCGTGGCCTGGGCGTTCATTCTGCCGGTTCAGAGGAGCGCGCAACCTCGTGTTTTCTCGGAGGCCGCCCCAGGCAGAACATGAGCTGACAGCCTAATGGCTAACAGCCGCGCGTTCGAGCAATCGAGCGACCGAGCTCGGGTTTCGCTAGGTTACCTGGTCAACCGACTCGATGGCGTGACATGTTCGCGGGCTGGCCGTGGGATTGGGTCGTCGACCCGCTGGGCGGCTTCGAGCCAGAAGCTCATGGCGACCTGCGCGTCTCCGTGCGCCATGCTGCCGGGTAGGTCGGCGATGTAGAGGTCGCCCTCGTCGCTCCAGTAGATGGTGATGGTGTACCTGTGCACTGGGTTGATGGTCAGTCAAAAATGGCTGCCCGGGCAGGACTTGAACCCGCAACCTAGCGGTTAACAGCCGCCCGCTCTACCAATTGAGCTACCGGGCATCACCTCAACAAGCCTAGCGAGATTCCTTCGCTCGGTCATCCCCCTCTGACCACCGCGACGCAGACACCCGTTCCTCCACCTCCAGCGGAACCCTCGAGTGCGGCAGATTGATCCGAAGCGTCAGCTCGCCGTCCAGCGCACGCACCAGCGCATCCCCAATCACCTCCCCGCGCCAGCCCGAGAGCAGCGCCGGCTGCCGGCTCTCCTCCCGACCGTTGTGATGCCACGCAATCACCGACCGCAACTGCGCGCTCCCGCCCACCACCTCCGAGCTGATCCCGTGCTCCGCGCAGGCCGCAGCCAGCACCGACTCCAGGAACAGCACCACCGCCCGCTGAGGCTTCGGCGTGCTCCGCGCCTTGGAAAGCTCCGTCAGCGCCTCCTCTGGCAACTGCAACGCCTGCCCGATGCACTCCAGCGCCGACTCGTAATCCGACGCCTTCAGCTTGCCCGCGCCCCGTACGCTCGACAGCTCCGCCGTCGTTGTCGGACAGGACGCCGCGATGGCGACCAGCAATCGGTCCTCCGCGACCCGCTGGCGCGGGACATTGCGGCGTTCCGCCAGCGCGTCTCGCCAGCCCGACAGCTCCCGCAGCACCCCCCGCGCGCGCCTGCTCAGCTTGTTCACCCCCGATATCCGCCGCCAGCGGTCACCGTCGCGCTCCTGCATGCGGACCAGCCGCTGCGAAGTCTCCTCCCGCAGCCACGCCAAATGCTGGCCCTGATCCTGCCCTTCCCACCGACCCAGGAAGCGATCGTGCAGCTGGAACAGCCAACGGACATCGTCAGCGGCGTAACGCTGCTGCGCCGCGGTCAACGGCCGGCGCATCCAGTTCGTCCGTGACTGCGATGGGCCCAGCGGCGTGCCAAACTCCGACTCCACCAGCTGCCCGTACGCGATCGGAAAGTGGTGCCCGCTGAATGCCGCCGCCAGCTGGACATCGAACAGGTTGCCCGGCGGCTGCCCGCTGCGTTGCAGGCAGAACTGCGACTCGTGCTCGTGCGCGTGGACGATCGTGCACACCGACGGATCGGCCATCGCCTCCCAGATCGGCTCGTCCGTCGGACCGTCAGGATCGCCGACCAGCGGGTCGATCAGATAACAGCCGTCCCGCGTGGCCACCTGCAGCAACGCAAGCGCCGGACGGTAGCTGTTCTCGGAGATGAACTCGGTGTCCAACGCCATCTCGCCGTCCCGCCGAATCTGGTCGGCGAGCCTCGCCACCTCGGCATGACGTGTCAACATAACGACGGACGACGGAGCGTGCGAGACGGTCTCGTTGGGCATACAGAGCAGGAGCCTCCCAGCCTCACTCGATCAGATCATAGCCGCAGCTGACCCCTGTCAAATCCAACCACCTTCCGACTCGCAGGCCTCAGTCCCCCCAGCGTCACCACGCGAGTCGTGGTACGCTGCCTCCAGAACGAATGGTGGAGCCGCATGAAGGTTCGAGCATCAGTCAAGAAGCGCAGCCGCGACGACCAAATCGTCCGTCGCAAAGGCCGCGTCTACATCATCAACAAGAAGAACCCTCGCAACAAGCAACGGCAGGGGTAGACCGGCCACTCGCCCTGAGCGACGAAACGAGCCCGGCGGCCCAGCGACAGACGAATCTCGCACACGCCCAGACCGCGCTCGACGCGTGCGGTGTCGGCGGACGCGCCGTGTCCGCGCAACCCTTGCCCGGCCAATCCCACATCAGCTGGAAGGTCGAACGAGACCGCCGACCGCCGGTCGTCCTGCGCATGACCCCCCAAGCAGGGCATCCTGCCGCCCTACGACGTCAACCGCGAAGCCGACCTCATGGATCGGCTCAGGACAGCCGGACTCCACCTGCCCCAAGTGCTCGGCCGCACCGACGAGTTGCCTCCCACAACGCAAACGGCCGGCGGCTGCCTGGTCCTCGAATGGATCGACGGCACCCCGCTCAGCAACGCTCCCATCGACGCCCAGTCCGCCGCCGTCTATTGCCAGACCCTCCAGCAGATTCACTCGCTCGACGCCACGACCGTCCCGCGGCTACCGCTCGAGCCGCCTCCGCCAACTGGCCCAGCCATCCGAGAACGTGAAGAGATCCGCCAACGCCTCCAGTCCTTCAATCTCCTCGACCTCCCCCACATCCGACGCCTGCGCGACGCGCTCGACGACCGCGCTCCATCCACCCCTGCCCCTCGACTCGTGCACGGCGACGTCAACTTCGGCAACTTCATCCTCCAACCCGACCGCCAAGCAGTCGTGCTCGACTGGGAACAGGCCCACCTCGGCGATCCACTATCCGACTGGGGACGCTTGGCCGCCGAGGATCTGCTCGGCAACCTCGAACTAACCACAGACGCCCGAACGACGATCGCGACCGCCGTCGCCGACTACGCTCGCAGCGCCGACGACCTCCACTACTGGACGCTGCATCAGCTCTACAAGCACGCCTCAGCGACCGGAGCCCTCGCAGTCCTGCGCGGCTGGGACAAGGAACAAATCGCCGCCATCTACGACGAGCCAACCCGCGCCCTGCTCTCAGCGGAACCTCCCACCATCTGGGCCTAGACTCTGCACATGGACTCTGCACATGCCTGACGACATCCGCTATCTCGTCCCCCTGTCTGAGATTGAAGCCCGCTATGGGACGACATCTCTGTTTGGCGAGCGATTCACCGCGATCGAGCGCGGACGCACCGTGCTCGAGATGCCGATCACGCGCGACACCGCCGGCGGTGCCCGCGGCGGCGTGCACGGCGGCATCCTCGCCTCGCTCGCCGACATCGGCGTCGTCGCCGCCGTGCTCACCACCTGCCGCGTCGGCGAGCAGATGCAAGGCACCGCCGAACTCAACATCTCCTACCTGCGACCCGCCGTCGGCAGCAGCATCCGCGTTGAGTCCACCGTGATCAAGAAGGGTCGGGCCCTCGCCGTCGGCGACGTCGACTTGCTCAGCGATCAGAACAAGCTGATCGCCAAGGCCCGCGTGACCTACTCCATCGCCCAGACCGGGTGAGCCGATGGACCCGCAGCTCACCCCGCAGCTAGCGACCGAAGCGCTGGACGCCGCCGGCGTCAACGGACGCGCGCAGTCCGTCGCGCGACTGGACGGCGGCGTCTCCAACTTGACCTGGCGCGTCGACCGCCAGAGCGCCGATCCCGTCGTGCTCAGACTCCAACGCGAACGCGGCATCTTCCAGCCCTACGACATCCTGCGCGAGGCCCGCGTGATTGCCTGTCTGGAGGCCTCGCCGATTCCAGTCCCCACCGTGCTGGGCACGGCCGACGCCGAGTCGCCCCTGGGTGCGCCGTTCGCCGTCCTCTCCTGGCTCGACTTTCCGCACATGGGACAGACCGCGATGACCACCAGCGTGATCGACCACTACCGCTCAATGGTGATATCAATCCACTCGCTCGACTGGCAGGCGTTGGGCTTGGACTTCCTCGATCCGCCCGCAGCCGGCCCCGAAGCCGCGCAACGCGACCTCGATGCCATCCATGCGCGAGCAGTGGACTTCTCCTGCGCCCACGATCCCCAGATCGCCGCCCTCGCCGCCGCCCTGCACGCGAACCTGCCAGACTCCCCAGAGCCCATGCTCTGCCACGGCGACATCAACGTCTTCAACTACCTGGTCGGACCGCACGACCAGATCGCCGGAGTGGTCGACTGGGAGCAGGCCCATCTGGGCGACCCGCTCTCTGATTGGGGACTGATCACCGCGCTCGGATCGCTGAGAGGGATCGACGCGCCGCCCGAGGCCCAGCCGCTCGCGGCGCCAGCGCTGCAGCAGTCAGGCCGCAGCCCCAGCGATCTGCGCTACTGGATGCTGCACCAGACCTACAAGCTGGCCGTCATCCATCGCATCTGGTCCCAAATCGGCGACCAGCCACCCTGGTACACCTGGCCAGACATAGAACGAGTCTCAAATCGCGCACGCTCCTACCTAGCCAACTAACCTGCCCAGCCGCCGCCGACGCGGCACCTCTCCAACCTCCAGCTGCTCTGCGGAAACTGCAACCGCATCAAGGGTGATCGCGGGATGGAGTATCTGAGATCCAAACTGCAGTTCACCGCCTGACGCGCACCAGTCCAGGACCGCAAATCGCGCCCGACCCTACCCCTTCAGCAATGCGTCAGTCAGCGTGACGTCGTAGTTGCCATCGATGAAGGGCTGCGCCGCCAGCACTCGCTGCAGAAACGGCACGTTGTGCTTCAGACCTTCGATCCGCGTGCCCGCGAGCGCCATCCGCAGACGCTCCACCGCCTGCGCCCGATCCTCCCCGTGCACGATCAGCTTCGCCATCAGCGGATCGTAAAAGTGCGACACCTCGTCGCCCGACGCCACGCCCGCATCCAGCCGCAGCCACGGCTCGTCCGGCGTCTCCAGCACATCGATCGATCCTGGACTCGGCAGTAGCGTCTCCGGATCCTCCGCATAGATGCGCGTCTCGATCGCGTGACCCCTGATCGGCGGCGGATCGCCATAGCCAGGCAGCTCCCTCAGCGGCTCCCCCGCCGCGATCCGCAGCTGCCACTCCACCAGATCGAGGCCCGTCACCATCTCCGTCACCGGATGCTCCACCTGCAGGCGCGTGTTCATCTCCAGGAAAAAAATCTCGCCCGACGCGTCCAGCAGACACTCGACCGTGCCCGCGTTCCGATAGTTGAGCCCCGCCACCGCCTCGCGGACCTGGCCGTACAGCCGATCTCGGACATCGGCGCTGAAGTGCGGCGCCGGCGCCGGCGCCTCCTCAATCACTTTCTGATGCCGCCGCTGCACGCTGCACTCCCGATCGCCAAGAATCGCCGCGTTGCCCTGACCGTCGCCGAACACCTGCAGCTCGATGTGGTGCGGCTCCACCAGCAACCGCTCGAGATACACCTCGTCCGATCCAAAAGCCCGTGACGCAGACGACCGCGCCCGACGCAGCGAACGGCTGAACTGGTTCGGACGCTGCACGGTCGCCATCCCGATCCCGCCGCCCCCGTACGACGCCTTGATCAGCAGCGGATACCCCACCGCCTCGGCCACCCCTTCCGCGTCCTCGTCCGAGACCGTCGCCGCCGATCCGGGAATCACCGGCATGCCCAGCTCCCGCATCGTCGCCCGGGCCTGATTCTTGTTGCCCATCAGCTCCATGTGGCCCGCGTCGGGACCGATGAACGTGATCCCCCGCTCTGCGCAAGCCTGCGCGAATCGACCGTTCTCCGACAGCAGGCCGTAGCCCGGATGCACCGCGTCGCAGCCCGCCTGCACGGCCGCATCAAGCACCGCGTCGACGTTGATGTACGACTCCGCCACCGGCGCCGCGCCGATGTGCGTCGCACCGTCCGCCTCCCGGACGTGCAAGGCATCCGCGTCCGCCACCGAATAGACCGCGTGCGACTCGATCCCCAGTCGTCGGCAGGTTCGCGAGACGCGGGCCGCAATCTCGCCTCGATTCGCGATCAGAACGCGCTGAAACATGACAGGCGCGACGTTCCAGCTACTCGCTCAGCGTCACGAGCACATCGCCTTCCTGCACCTGATCGCCCTGCGCCACGTGCAGCTCACTGACCGTGCCCGCATCAGGTGCCTCGACCGGAATCTCCATCTTCATCGACTCCAGGATCACGAGCTCATCTCCCTCCTCCACCGCATCGCCGACAGCGGCAATCAGCTCGAAGATGGTGCCCGCCATGGGCGACTTGACCTCAGCCATTCGAAACTCCTCCTCAACGGCGCGCGAGCCTGACTGCTGCATTGCTGATGCATTCCCACAGTTGACGTACAGTATTGCAGTATCCCCCCAGATGTCAGCACCAGCAGCGCAAGGACCGCAGATGAGACGCGAACTGGTCGACCAACTCGTCTGTCCGGTCACCAAAGACCAGCTGCGACTCGAAGTCGTCCGCGAGGACGACAACGGCGACGTGATCGAAGGCGCCCTGGTCTCCGACAAGATCAGCTTCCGCTACCCCATTGAAGACGGCATCCCCAATCTGCTCCCGCCCGACATGCAGCGCCGACCCGACGAGTCGGTCTGACTCCTCCACACCCTCCACCGCCGACCACTCCGCAGGTATCGAACATGACAGAAGGATCGTCGTCGGCGCGCTAGGCTCAGGCAAACGCCGTTGGACTTTAATCCGGTCCCGTGAGGCCGGGAAGGTCAACCGAATGCCTCGACGCCATCCGCACCCGCACACGATCCTGGCGTACGCCGCGCAACCCTCTTCGCAAGCGTGGTCTCACCTCTTGAACCAGCGTTCTGCGCTGGTTCTTTCGTCTACCGAGACCGTCCGATGATCCAGTCCATGGACGGCCCCGCCATCGACCGCGCCATCGCCCGCATCGCCCACGAAATCGTCGAGCGCCACCCTGACCCCGAGCCGCTCGTGCTCGTCGGCATGCGCACCCGCGGCGTCCCCCTCGCAGAACGCCTCGCCCGCCGCGTCGAGAGCATCGACAACCGACGCGTCCCCGTCGGCGCAATCGATATCTCGCTCTACCGCGACGACCTCGCCCAGCGCCCGCAGACCCGAATGCAGCCCTCTCGAATCCCGGTCGACATCGACGGCGCGGTGATCGTCCTGGTCGACGATGTCCTCTACACCGGCCGCTCAATCCGCGCCGCGCTCGACGCCCTCATCCACTACGGACGACCAGCCTCAATCGAGCTCGCCGTGTTGATCGACCGTGGACACCGTGAGCTCCCGATCCGCGCCGATTACGTCGGCAAAAACGTCCCCACCCGCCGCAGCGACGACGTCCGCGTCTGCCTGGTCGAAATCGACGAGGTCGCCGCCGACCACGTCTCGGTCTTTGCCGAGGAGCTGGCCAATGGTCGCTAGACCTCCCACCGAATCCGTCGTCCACGCGGCCTCCTCGCTGCTCACACCCTTCGCCGAGCCCGCCGCCGGTTGGACCCGACGCCACCTACTCGACGTCGACACCTTCTCCCGCAGCGAAATCGCCCAGGTCCTCGACACCGCCGGCGCGATGGCCGAAGTGCTCTCCCGCAAAGTCGCGCGAACGCCGGCCCTCAACGGCGTGACCATCTTCAACCTCTTCTACGAAGCATCGACCCGGACGCGGTCCTCCTTCGAGCTCGCCGGCAAGATCCTCGGCGCTGACGTGATCAACGTCTCAGGCTCCGGCTCCTCCATCGAAAAGGGCGAGTCGCTCATTGAAACCCTCAACACCATCGCCGCCGTCGGCGCCGACGCCGTCGTCATGCGCCATCAGGCCTCCGGCGCGCCCTGGCTGGCCGCCCGCACGATCCCCGGCCACATCATCAACGCCGGCGACGGTCAGCACGCGCATCCCACCCAAGCCCTGCTCGACGCCTTTGTGCTCCGCGAGGAATTCGGCGACCTGACCGGCCGACGCATCGTCATCGTCGGCGACATCCTGCACTCCCGCGTCGCCCGATCCAACATCTGGTCCCTCACGACCTTGGGCGCGCAGGTGACGCTGGTCGCGCCCCGCCCGCTCCTGCCCGCCGCGCTCGCGCCCGGCGCCTCCCAACGAGAACATCCACTGGGCTTGCCCAACGTGCGCGTCTGCGCAAACCTCGACGACGCCATCGTCGGCGCCGACGCCGTCATGGCGCTCCGCATCCAGAACGAGCGTCTGCGCGGCAAGCTGCTGCCGTCCACAGCGGAGTACGCCCGCCGCTTCCAAATCACAACCGATCGCATGGCCCACGCCGAACCTCACGCCATCGTGATGCATCCCGGTCCCATGAACGAAGGCATCGAAATCGCCGTCGACGTCGCCCACAGCCCACAGAGTCGTATCGAGGCCCAGGTCTCCGCCGGACTCGCCGTACGCATGGCCATCCTCTTCCTCCTGATTCGAGGCAGCGCATGACCGCCGAACGACAGCTGATCGTGCGCGGCGGACGCCTGATCGACCCCGCATCGCGCACCGACGCCCTGCTCGACCTGCGTGTCGTCGACGGCCGCATCGCCGAAGTGGGCGCCGCACTCTCCAACCCGACGGCTGAAGTGATCGACGCGACAGGACTCGTGGTCGCGCCCGGATTCGTCGATCTCCACGTCCACCTGCGAGAGCCGGGACAGGAACACAAGGAGACCATCGCGTCCGGCGCCCGTGCCGCCGCCCGCGGCGGCTTCACCACCATCTGCGCGATGCCCAACACCCTGCCAGCCATGGACACCGCAGCCACAATCGACGCCGTCCTCCAGCGCGCACGGAACGCCGACTGCCGCATTCTGCCCATCGGCGCAGTCACGGTCGGACGCCGCGGCCAGGAACTGACCGAACTCGCCGCGCTCCGCGACGCCGGTGCCGTCGCCGTCTCCGACGACGGCGACGCCGTCGCCGACAACGCCATCGCCCGTCGAGCCTACGAGTACCTCGCCGATCTCGACCTACCCCTCGCCCAACACTGCGAAGATCCCGCTCTCTCCCAATCCGGTGTCATGCACGAGGGCGCGGTCTCAGCGCGGCTCGGTCTGCGCGGACAACCAGCCGCAGCCGAACTCGCCATCGTCCAGCGAGACATCGCACTCGCCGAAGCGGCCAACGCCCAATTCCACGGCTGCCACATCTCCACCGAAGCGGCCCTCACCGCCATCGACGACGCCCGCGCCCGCGGTCTACGCGTCACCGCCGAGGTCACCCCGCATCATCTCTTCCTCTCCCACGACGCCGTTGCCGGCCACAGCGCCGAACTGCTCTACGACACCAACGCCAAGGTCAATCCGCCCCTCCGCACCGACGCCGACATCGAGGCCTGCATCGCAGCGCTCGCCGCCGGTGTCGTCCAGGCAGTGGCGACCGATCACGCCCCCCACGCCGCCGTTGACAAGTGCTGCGAGTTCGATCGCGCTGCCTTCGGCATCTCCGGATTGGAATCCGCCTGGCCGGTCGTCAACACGCTGGTCTCCCGCGGCCGACTCTCCCTCGCCGACGCCATCGAACGAATGACCATCGGCCCCGTGCGCGCATGGAACCTCGACACCGGCGATCTGCTCGGGCTCGGCTCGCTCGGCGTCGGCGCACCGGCAGACATCACACTGCTCGCCACCGATACGCCGGTCACCGTTGACCCCGAACATTGGGAGTCCGCAGGAAAAAACACACCGCTGGCCGGTCATCTGTTGACAGGCGCCGTCGCAGCGACGATCTCACAAGGACGCATCGTTTGGGATGGACGGGAGTCGGCATGAACCGCACCAGCGGCAGGGATGACTGGCCCGAACACCACGAGGCAGCACTGGTGCTCGCCGATGGCGCGGTCTTCCGCGGCACCGGCATCGGCGCCGCCGCCGACACCTGGGGCGAAGTCGTCTTCAACACCTCCATGACCGGCTACCAGGAAATGCTCACCGACCCCTCCTACGCCGGTCAGATTCTCGTCCTCACCTATCCCTTGATCGGCAACTACGGCATCGACCCGCCCATCGACGAGTCCCGACAGGTCCAGGTGCGCGGTCTCGTCGTTCGCGCCGAGTGCGACACGCCCTCCCATCCCCGCGGCGGCATGAGACTGCACGACTACCTCGCCGCCGCCGACATCCCCGGCATCGCCGGCGTCGACACCCGAGCCATCACCCGGCGCATCCGACACGACGGCGTCATGCTCGGCGTCATCGTCCCCATCCAGGACGTCGAAGCCGCCCAACAGCGGCTCGCAGAGCTGCCCGCCTACGACTCGCAGGACTTCATCAGCGTCGGCGTCGAACAGCCCTACCGCTGGAGCGATGGCCGACCCCAGCCGATCGCCAACCCGTCGCCCGAGCCCGGCCCGCACATCGTGGTGCTCGACGAGGGCCTCAAGTACAACATCCTCCGACACCTGCACACGCGCGGCTGTCAAGTCACCGCAATGCCGCCGAGTTCCAGCGCTGACGACATCCTCGCCGTCAAGCCCCACGGAGTGCTGCTCTCGCCAGGGCCCGGCGATCCCCAGCTCCGCGACCTCCAGGTCGCCGCCGCCAAGGCCCTGATCGGCAAACTGCCCGTCATGGGCATCTGCATGGGACACCAGGTTCTTGGACGCGCCTTCGGCGCCGACACCTTCAAACTCAAGTTCGGACACCGCGGCGGCAACCATCCGGTGCTCGAAACCGCCACCGGACGCGTCGCAATCACCGCCCAAAATCACGGCTACGCCGTCGACCCAGACGCCCTCGCCGCCGACGTCGACGTCACCCACATCAATCTGCACGATTCGACCGTAGAGGGCCTCGCACACCGCGCCGAACCGGTCTTCTCCATTCAGTACCACGCCGAAGCATCACCAGGGCCGCTGGACAACGGCCACCTCTTCGACCGCTTCCTGAATCTGATCGCCGATACCTCGCCTCACGGCTCGGCCAGAGGGAGAGTCCGATGACCCACCACAAGCCCGCGCCCGAATCCGACGTGCTCTACCGTCTCGCCACCGCCGACGACGCACACGAGATCGCCGCGGTCATCCGCGACGTCGTCGAAGGCCCAAATCCAGTCGTCTTCGACCGACCCTGGGACAGCGACGAAGTGCTCATGTGGCGTCGACGGCTCGGCAACAGCGGCGCAATCTACGTCGCCATCGAGGGCGGCGCATTGATCGGATTCGGCTCGCTCGACTACGACACCCGCGTGCCCGACACCGCCACCCTCGGCGTCTGGCTGCGCTCCGAGTGGCGGCGCCGTGGCATCGGACGCGTCCTGGCCGAGCACCTGCTCGCCCACGCCCGCGAGCAGCGCTTCAGCCGCATCGTCGGATCCCTGCCCGACAACAACGAAGCCGCCCTCGCCTTCCTCAGCTCCATCGGTGCGCTCGCCCCGCTGATCAACCCCGACTCCCGATTCGAACTGCCGCTCTAGCGGCAATCCGTTGATGACGATGTGCCCTGAAGTGGAGGCATGAGTGACCGATCAACAGCCCGAATCCGTCCTGATCATCGGCAGCGGACCGATCGTCATCGGCCAGGCCGCCGAATTCGACTACGCAGGCACTCAGGCCTGCAAGGCCATGACCGAAGAAGGCGTCCGATCCATCCTCGTCAACTCCAACCCCGCCACCATCATGACCGACGAAGGCGTCGCCGATCAGGTCTACATCGAGCCGCTCACCGTCCCCGTCCTGCGTCGCATCATCGAACGCGAACGACCCGAAGGCTTGCTCCCCACCCTCGGCGGACAGGTCGGCCTCAATCTCGCGGTCGATCTGCACGAGGCCGGCATTCTCGACCAGTTCGGCGTCCGACTAATGGGCACCCCCATTGACTCAATCCGCCGCGCCGAGGACCGCGCCCTCTTCCGCGATGCCATGCGCGAAATCGGTGAGCCGACCCCGCCCTCGGCCGTCGTCCACTCGCTCGACGAGGCCCGCCAGGCGCTCGAAGCCATCGGCCTACCCGTTGCCATCCGACCCGCCTACACCTTGGGCGGAACCGGCGGCGGATTCGTCCGCACCATCGACGAGTTCGAACGCGTCGTCCAGACCGGCCTCGACGCCTCCCCCATCACTCAGATCCTGATTGAGCGCTCCCTGCTCGGCTGGAAAGAGGTCGAGTACGAAGTGATGCGCGACGCCGCCGACACCTGCATCACCATCTGCAACATGGAAAACCTCGACCCCATGGGCGTCCACACCGGCGACTCAATCGTCGTCGCGCCCTCCCAGACCCTGTCCGACAACGACTATCACATGCTCCGCTCAGCGTCGCTCAACATCATCCGTTCCCTCGGCATCGAGGGCGGATGCAACGTCCAGCTCGCCCTCGCCCCCCGTCAGGACGTGACCAGCTGGCCCGCCGAATCGATGCCGCCCGCCGGCGGCGTCCCCGATCCACACGACGCCGACCTCCCCTACTACGTCATCGAAGTCAATCCACGCGTCAGCCGATCCTCCGCCCTCGCCTCCAAGGCGACCGGCTATCCCATCGCCCGCGTCGCCGCCAAGATCGCCGCCGGCAAGCGGCTCGACGAAATCCCCAACCAGGTCACCGGACGAACCCAGGCCGCCTTCGAGCCCGCCCTCGACTACTGCGTCGTCAAGATTCCCCGCTGGCCCTTCGACAAGTTCGAGGCCGGTGACCGCGTGCTCGGAACGCAGATGAAGGCCACCGGCGAGGTCATGGCCATCGACCGCACCTTCGAAGCCGCCCTGCAAAAGGCCATTCGCTCCCTCGAAGTCGGCGGCAAGTCCATGCTCTGGGAGGACACCGACGCCGAGTCCGACGCCACCCTCGCCGCCGAAACCCCCACCGATGTCCGACTCTGGCACCTCTTCTCCGCCGTTCGCTCCGGCACCCCGCTGCATGAAATCGCCCAGCGCACCGGCGTCGACCCCTGGTTCCTCGACCGCATCGAGACCATGATCAGCATGGAGCGACGCCTCCTCGCCGAACCGCTCACGCCCGCGCTGATGCGTGCCGCCAAGCGCTTGGGATTCGCCGACGAACAGATCGCCAACCTCGCCGGCTCCGTCGACGAACGCGTGCGCGAACAGCGGCTCGCCTGGGGCATCAAACCCGTCTACAAAATGGTCGACACCTGCGCCGCCGAGTTCGACGCCGTCACGCCCTACTTCTACTCCACCTACGAGGAAGAGAACGAAGCCGAGCCCGAGGCCGGCAACCGCGCCCTGGTCGTCGGATCTGGGCCCATTCGGATCGGACAGGGCATCGAATTCGATTACGCCTCGGTCAAGGCCGCCCAAGCCTTGCGCGCCGCCGGATGGGGCGCCGTCATGGCCAACTCCAACCCCGAGACCGTCTCCACCGACTTCGACACCTCCGACCGCCTCTACTTTGAACCGCTCGACGAAGAAGCGGTCCGCGACATCCTCCAGAACGAAGACGGATCCCTGAACGGCGATCACAACGGCGGTGAAGTCGCCTCAATCCTCCAGTTCGGCGGACAGACCGCCATCAACCTCGCCGGTCCGCTGACCACCGCCGCCCGACCAATCCTCGGATCATCCGCCGACGTCATCGATCTAGCCGAGGACCGCCGACGCTTCGAGCGCTTCCTCGCCGACCTCGGCATCCCACAGCCGCCCGGAACAGCCGTGCAGAGCGTCGACGAAGCCGTGCTCGCCGCCGACGCAATCGGCTATCCCGTGCTCGTCCGCCCCTCCTACGTGCTCGGCGGACGTGCCATGGAAATCGTGCAGGCCGTCGGCGATCTGGCCCGATACGTGACTCAAGCCCAGGCCGCAGCGCCCGGACGCCCAATCCTGATCGACAAGTATCTCGCCGGCGTTGAGGTCGAGGTCGACGCCATCTGCGGCGGACCAGGCGACCAAGCCGTCCTGATCCCCGGCATCATGGAGCACATCGAACGCGCCGGCGTCCACTCCGGCGACTCCATGGCCGTCTATCCCGCCCCAAACCTGCTGCCCGGCGAGATCGAAAAGCTGATCCAGTACACCCGCGAGATTGGACTCGGGCTCGGTGTCGCCGGACTCATGAACATCCAGTACGTGATCATGCGCGAAACCGAGGGCCGCGACGGCGACGTCTACGTCTTGGAAGTCAACCCTCGCGCCAGCCGAACCGTGCCCTTCCTCAGCAAAGTCACCGGCGTCCCAATGGTCGAGCTCGCCGTCCGCGCAATGCTCGGCGAGTCCCTCGCAGAACAGGGCTATCCCTCAGGACTCTGGCCATCGACGCCGCTCGTGGCCGTCAAGGCGCCAGTCTTCTCGATGTCCAAACTGTCCGGCGTCGACACCCATCTCGGGCCCGAAATGAAGTCCACCGGCGAGGTCATGGGCGTCGACGTCGACTACGACCGCGCCCTGAACAAAGCCTTGCTGGCCGCCGGCATGGCAGTCCCGCCCAGCGGACGAGCCCTGCTCAGCATCGCCGACCAGGACAAGCCCGCCGCCATGTCTCTCATTCGCGAGCTGGGCGAGGCCGGCTACGGACTCTACGCCACCATCGGCACCGCCAACCTGATCCGCGGCCTCGGCTTCGACGTCGAGGAAGCCCCAAAGCGCGAAGTCGGCGGCGACCCCGACGTGATCGACCTCATTCGCTCCGGTCAGATCGACATGGTCATCAACACCCCGGAACAGATCAGCAGCAACATCCGCGACGGCTTCCACATCCGCCGTGCCGCCGCCGAACAGCGCATCCCCTGCTTCACCTCCATTGATACCGCCCACCACGCCGTCGCAGCAATGCTCGAAGGCGGTGCCGACTACAACATCGCCCCCCTGCCCGACTACAAGGCCGGTCTGGTCTAGCAACATGCGACGCGCCCGAGCCGAACTGGTCGAGACTGAAGAAATCTACCCAGGCACATTCGTGACCTGGTACGACGCGCCCGCCCTCGCCCAGCACGCAGCGCCCGGACAGTTCGTCATGGTCGACCCGGGCGCTGAGCACGGCTCCCTCGATCCGCTCCTGCCCCGCGCCTTCTCCTACTACCGCTTCCGCTACCCCAACACGACCACTTCCGATCGACAGTTCGCACTCCTCTACAGCGTCATCGGACGCGTCACCGAGCGAATGGCCTCGATGCGACCCGGCGACGGCGTCGACATGCTCGGACCGCTGGGCAAGGGCTTCGACGTGCGCCGCTCCGCCTCGAACCTGCTGCTCGTCGGCGGCGGCGTCGGCATCGCGCCCCTGGTCGCCCTCGCCGACGCCCAGGCAGAGCACGGCGGCCGCGCGCCCTCAATCGTGCTCTGCTTCGGCGCCCGCTCCGCCGACGGCGTCTATCCCGCCGAGCTGCTCCCGCCCCAGGTCGAGTACCAGGTCGCCACCGAAGACGGTTCGATGGGTCGACAAGGCTTCGTCACCGACCTCTTCGCCGATTATCTCAGCTGGGCCGACCAGTCCTTCGCCTGCGGACCCGTCCCCATGTTCCGAGCCATGTCCCCCATCGTCCGTCGCGACGGCATGAACCGCCCCGTCCAAATCCTCATGGAGACAGAAATGGCATGCGGTACAGGACTCTGCTACGGCTGCGCCGTCTTCACCAAACGAGGCGTCAAGCTCTGCTGCAAAGACGGCCCCCGCTTCGACCTCCTCGACGTCTACCCCGGCGGCTGACCCAAGCCTCGACGCCAGAGATTCCCTACGCTGGCATCCGTGGTAACCGGCTGGGCATCAACAAGGAGGCCGCGCTCGCTCAAGCCGACCGCCGTGCTACGGAGATTGATGCCCACGAGTTGCAGGAAGCTGACGAGTGAACGGAGCCGTAATGACGCGTGAAGCCCGATTGATTCTGGACGGCCTGATCTTCCCCGAAGGCCCGCGATGGTTTGAGGGGCGCTTGTGGTTCTCCGACATGCACGCTCATGAGGTCGTCGCCGTCACGCCCGATGGCGAGCGCGAGACCATTGTCGAGGTACCCAACCAACCATCAGGCTTGGGCTTCCTGCCCGATGGACGACTCCTGATCGTCTCCATGCTCGACCGCAAGCTGCTGCGCCTCGACCCCGACGGCCTCTGGGACGTCGCTGACCTCTCGACCCTCGCCCCCTTCCACTGCAACGACATGGTCACCGACGCCGACGGCAACTCATACATCGGCAACTTCGGCTTCGACCTCATCGCCGGCGACGCGCCCAAGTCCACCAACATGCTGCTCGTCACGCCCGACGGCAACGCCTCCGTCGTCGCAGACGGTCTGCAATTTCCCAACGGCACCGTCATCACCCCAGACGGCAAGACGCTGATCGTCGCCGAGAGCTGGGGCCAGCGGCTCACCGCCTTCGACATCGAGTCCGACGCCACGCTCTCCAACCAGCGCGTCTGGGCCGATCTCGGATTCCCACCCGACGGCATCTGCCTCGATGCCGAAGGCGCCATCTGGGTCGCCGTGCCGACCAACCCCGGCGCGCTCGTCCGCGTCGACTCAGGCGGCGACATCCTCGAACGAATCCCCGTCTCCGACATGGGCGTCTTCGCCTGCATGCTCGGCGGCCCGGACCGCAAGACCCTCTTTTCCCTCGAAGCTCCCACATCGAATCCCCAGCCCGGCGACCCGCGACTCGGTCGCATTCGAGCCTTCGACGTCGAGGTCGGCGGCGCAGGGTTGCCCTAGTGGCCGACGCGACCGGCAAGGCTGCGCTGCGCCGGCGTCTGCGTCAGATGCTCGCCTCCCTGCCCGACGAACTGGTCGACGGTTGGTCCTCCGCGGCCGTCTCCCGATTGACCGAGCTACAACTCTGGCGAGACGCCGCGTCCATCCACACCTACGTCGGATCGCTGCCCGGCGAGGTGCGCACCTCAGGCCTCATCCTACGAGCGTTGGACGATCGCAAGTCCGTCGTCTGCCCCCGCATTCGACCCCACGGACAACTCGATCACCACGACGTGACCTCGCTCTCGCAGTTGTCCGTGGGAGCATTCGGCGTGCGACAACCCGATCCGCAGTTGGCGCCTCCGGCAGACACTGCCGCGACAGACCTGATCATCGTGCCCGGCGTTGGCTTCTCTCTCGACGGCTCGCGGCTCGGGCTCGGCGGTGGATACTACGACCGCCTCTTGACCTCCCACGACGCACCTCGAGTCGCCCTGGCATTCGAGTGCCAGATCGCAAACGCCCTGCCCCAAGCCGCGCATGACCAGCGCGTCAATCTGATCGTGACCGAGCTCCGAGTGATCCAATGCCCCTGATCGCGCATCTGCCCCGACGCCAGGCTGCCGTGTTTCACGCCGTCACGACGCGCCCTCAGCTGATCGCCGCCTTCGCCGATATCTACCCTGCCGTTTGGCAGGCGCTGCAAGATCAAGGACCGCCCGAACTCGGCGCAGTCGTCGCCGTCTACCACCAAATCGGCGACCCAGAGCTGGTCCTCTCCGCCGGCGTCGAAGTGCCCCACGATTTCACGCCCCGCGATCCATTGGCCAGCATCCAGCTGGGCGGCGCCGACGCCGGCAAGATTGACCACTTCGGCCCCTACGTCTTCCACGACTTCCGAGCAACGCAAGCCCAGCTCGAGGCCAAACTCGCCGCGGCAGGACGCACCCCCACCGGCCAGATCATCGAGCGCTACTTGACCGTGCCCGAAGACGAACCAGACCAATCCAAGTGGCACACGGAAATCTGGCTGCCGTTGGCCTAGCATCCATCGAGCCCACGCTCGGAGAGGAAAGAGACGATGCCAGAAAACACGCCAGAGATCGTTCAGCTGCCGGTGCGGCGAATGGCGGTGATCCATACCTCCGCCTCGACCGCACAGCTACCCGCCGAGTTCGCCCGCATCTTCCCCGCCGTCCATGCCGCCCTGCTCGAGCAGGGCGTGGAACAGTCGGACATGGGCCATGTGATCGCCGTCTATCACACCATGGACGCCAATCAGATGGAACTGTCCGGCGGCATCGAAATCGCGGATGGCGTCGCGGTCGCACCACCCCTCGAGTTGCTCGAACTGCCAGCCTGCGAAGCCGTCAAAGCCGACCACATCGGACCCTACGACCAGCTCGCCACGACCCATGAGGCAGTCTGGGCCTACCTGCAAGAGATCGGCCGCGCGCCCGCCGGCGGACCCACCGAGCGCTACATCACCGACCCCGAGGCAGAGCCAGACGCATCCAAGTGGCACACGGAAATTCTGCTGCCGCTGCAGTAGGCCTCCGACCCATCCAGACGTCGTCCATTCAACGTCCGCCCAGCGTCCGTGCAGCCTGCAGCGTGGAGCGGGGGACGGGATTCGAACCCGCGGCCACCTGCTTGGAAGGCAGGAGCTCTACCCCTGAGCTACCCCCGCCCGCTCCGCTTGCAGCTTAGCGCTCGTTGGCGTCCTTCAACGTCGCGTCCCGACGCAACTCACGCATCGCCTTCGCCTGCAGCTGCCGGATCCGCTCCCGCGTGAGGCCGAACTGGTCACCCACCTCCTGCAACGTGCGGGTCACACCGCCGTCGTTCAGGCCGTAGCGGCTGCGCATCACCTGTTCCTCGCGAGGTTCCAGCCGCGCCAGCGCGTCGTACACCAGTTGACGATTCTCGTCCGACAGCACCTCCTGCTCCGGCGTCAGCGCGTCTGGATCAGTGATGAACTGCTCCAGACTCGACTCGTCGTCCTCGTTCGAGACGCTCTTGTCCAGCGACGCCGGCGTCAGCGCAAAGCGCCGCAACTGCCTGACACGCGACTCCTCAATCTCAAGCTCCAGAGCGATCGCCGCGTCCGACACCTCGACGATGCCCTGCTGTTCCAGACGCCGCTCCGCCAGCTTGAACTTGTTGATCATCTCGGCCGTGTGCACCGGGATGCGGATCAACTGGCCGTACTCCGACACGCCGCGCGTCACCGCCTGTCGAATCCACCACGTCGCATAGGTCGAGAACTTGTTCCCCTGTCGGTAATCAAACTTCTCGACCGCACGCATCAGACCCACGTTGCCTTCCTGGATCAGATCCAGCATGTGCAGGCCGCGGTTCTGGTACTTCTTGACCACCGACACGACGAGCCGCAAGTTGGAGTTGTACAGCGTCGTCTCAGCGTCGTAGCCGTCCCACTTGGCAGCGATCAGCCGACGCTCGATCCGACGCACGAGCTTCGCGTCCGCGCCGATCAGTCCCGCCCCATCCGCCGGGACGCCGTCAACCAGCGGATCCTGTCCCAACGCCTCGGCCGACAGCCGGTAGAGCCGACGGTCAACCAGCCCAGTCAGGATCGACAGCCCAATCACCAAATCGCGGACACGCTCGCCATCCGCTTCCCAGCCCGCGGCAATCTGATCAATCAGATGTGCGTCCGCCTGGCCGTCCGCGGCCTCGCCATCGACAGCATCTCGGAAGCGCGGCTCCCGTATCACCTCGCTCAGATCGAGGTGGTGCCGATACTGATAGTGCGCCGCCATCTCGACGAGCGGCCGCAGCGTGTGCAGCTGCTCGAGCAGCTTGACCCAGACCAGCGTCGGGCTCGGCTCCAAACCGCGCAGGCCGCCCTGGCCGCCCTGGCCACTCTGCTCCCGCAGCAGCCGTTCGACCTCGTCGATCCAGCGGGCCTGCTCGATCTGCACCCCAAGCCGCTGCTCGTCCTCCCGATCGAGCAGCTCCCAGCGGCTGATGTCCTGGAAGTAGCGGCGCACGGCGTCAGCATCGTCCGATCCCTCGTCGCTCCGCTTGGACTTGCGACGCTTGCGCGCCGGCTTGCCCGTCGACGCGCAACGCTCCGGTAGCTCAGCCGCGAGCTCATCCGGAACCTCGTCCAGCCAGTTCCAGCGAACGCCCTGCGCGCCGCTGCGCACCACCGGTCGCGTGGTCAGCTTCATCCGCTTGCGCCAGAGCGCGGCGATGTCCTTGGCCGGCGCCCGCACCTCCGACACGTCGAAGTCGGGCAGCATGGCAGTCCAGACATCCGCCTCCGACGCCAACAGCGCGTTCAGGTCGGCGCACTGCTGCGACGCCCCGCCCTGCACCCGGTCGCCCGGCTCGCAGACCATTCGATCCGTTCGCTTCGTGGTGTCCATGCATGCCCCCTCTCTGAAGGGCCGATCCGCTCGACGAAACGCTCGCCAACGGTCGGTTCACAGACAATACGAATCTGGAAGGCATCTTGTTCCCGCCGTCCAATGCATCTGCATCGGTCGACACGGGAAATGTGATCACCGCGCAGCACCCCAGGATTTCTGTTCCCTTGGCACAGCCTGAGCGACTAGCTGGTTACAGAAGGCAACTAATCGGCAAGCACCGCCACGCCCGATCTTGTCGCATCTGGCTCGTGACGGACGTCGTTCGCGTCCAGCGAACGCGTCCATGCGGCAAACTCCAGCATGATCCCGTCGGGGTCGTAGAAATACACCGATCGCACGAACACGCCCTCATGATTCTCCCGCGCGATGCCGCGCGGCGAATCGTCGTGGTTGAGGATCGGCGTGCAGCGGACCCCAGCCGCGATCAGCCGCTCCCGCATCTCCTCAATCTCATCAGCGTCGACGTTGAACGCCACGTGGTTCATCGACGCCACCGCCGTGGTCAGCTCCGCGCTGGGGTCGAAGAACGTCTGCGGATCGGGAGAGGCAATGCCAGGCACCGCGTCCGGCGCGTCGGGGAAGTTGAAGAACGCGAGACAGTCACCGTTGCCAATGTCAAAGAAGAAATGCTGTCCGCCGCCGTTCGGCAACTCAATGGTCTTGACCAGCGGGAAGCCCATCACACCCTCGTAGAAATCAACCGTGCGCTGCATATCCCGGCAAACCAGCGCGAGGTGGTTGATCCCCGATACATTGAAGCGACCAACCTTGCTGCGGCTCTGCTCGTCGAAACTGGTGGCCATCTCAATCTCCTTCACGCGCTCTCGCGCGGCTCAGCGCTCCGTGACGGCTGCGCTGTGCCTCAGTTTACTGGGTCTGCCAGCCGACGACCGCCGCTCCAACCGCAGCCACAACCAGCCCGATCGCCCCTCTCTCGGGCTCAGCATCTATCGACTCAGTTGGTATTGATATTGAAGTTTCCTATCGTATCGCCCGCTGACTATTGACGCACCCACGACCATTTCTACATTAATCAAACGTTCACACAGGCGACGCGTCCTGCCCAGACGGACGCGGACACCGCGCGGAGACCGAGTAATCCGATGACCCAGTCCACCGAACTCACCATGCCCGACGGCGTCCAAGTCGTTGGCGCGCTCCACGACCGCTTCGACGAGATCCTCACGACCGACGCACTCGCCTTCGTCGCCAACCTGCACCGCACCTTCAACGCGCGTCGTCAGGCACTGATCGAGCGCCGCGCCGAGCGTCAGGTTGAATTCGACGGCGGCGCCCTGCCCGACTTCCTCTCCGACACCGAAGAGATCCGCTTTGGCTCCTGGCAGGTCGCCCCAACCCCCGAAGACCTGCAGCAGCGCTGGGCCGAAATCACCGGCCCCGTCGACCGCAAAATGATGATCGGCGCCCTCAACTCCGGCGCAGACGCCTTCATGGCCGACTTCGAAGACTCCCTCGCTCCCACCTGGGACAATGTCGTCAACGGCCAAATCAACTGCCGCGACGCCGTCCGCCGTGAAATCACCTTCGAGAACCCAGACGGCACCGTCCGCCAGCTGAACGACCAGATCGCAACACTGCTCATCCGTCCCCGCGGCTGGCACCTCGACGACAAGCACGTGCTCGTCGACGGTGAACCCATCTCGGCATCCCTCTTCGACTTCGGCTTGTACATGTTCCACAACGCCGCCGAGCGCATCGCGCGCGGCACCGGACCCTACTTCTACCTGCCCAAACTCGAGTCCCACCTCGAGGCCCGCCTCTGGAACGACGCCTTCATCCAGGCCCAGGACGAGCTCGGCCTCCCACAGGGCAGCATCCGCGCGACCGTCCTCATCGAAACCCTGCCCGCAGCCTTCGAGATGGAAGAAATCCTCTACGAACTGCGCGACCACTCCGCCGGACTCAATGCCGGCCGCTGGGACTACATCTTCTCCGCCGTCAAGCGCTTCAAGTCGCAGCCGACCTTCACCCTGCCCGACCGCGCCCAGGTCACCATGACCACACCCTTCATGCGCGCCTACACCGAACTCCTCGTCCGCACCTGCCACAAGCGCGGCGCACACGCCATGGGCGGCATGGCCGCATTCATCCCCTCCCGCCGCGACCCTGAAATCAACGAAATCGCCCTCGCCGGCGTCCGCGCCGACAAACAGCGCGAGTCCACCGACGGCTTCGACGGCACCTGGGTCGCCCACCCTGACCTCGTCAACGTCGCCCGCGACATCTTCGAAACCAACCTCGGCGGCGCACGCAACCAGCGCGAGCGGATGCGCGAGGACGTCACGGTCAGCGCCGCTGAGCTCGTCTCGCTCGACGAGTCCGGCGGCTCGGTCTCCGAAACCGGCCTCCGCGCCAACATCTCCGTTGCCCTGCAGTACATCAACAGCTGGCTCAACGGCGTCGGCGCCGCCGCCATCAACAACCTCATGGAAGACGCCGCCACCGCCGAAATCTCGCGCGGACAGCTTTGGCAGTGGATTCAGCACTCAGCCCCACTCGACGACGGCCGCACCATCACCTCTGACCTCTATGAGTCTCTGCGCGACGACGAACTCGCCGCCCTGGGCGGCGCGTCCGAGTCCCGCTTCGGCGACGCGGTCGAAATCCTCGACCAACTCGTCCTCAACGAGGAATTCACCGAATTCCTCACCCTGCCCGCCTACGAATATCTCGACTAGGCGACCCAAACACGGGCACCTCGGCTGGGGACAGCCGTCAACTCGTGCTCCGACGCCACCGATCGGACACGCGAAGCCACGGAGGAATCCTGATGACGACGAACGGCACCAACGGAACCGGCAACTCTCCGACCAGCGCCGCCGCCGCACTCGAACGCGAGTGGGCGACCAACCCCCGCTGGCACGGCGTCCAGCGTAACTACACCGCCGCTGACGTCCTCAAGCTGCGCCCCTCCCTGCTGCCCGAGTCCGCCATCGCCCGCAACGGCGCCGAGCGGCTCTGGACCCAGATGCAGCACAATGACTTCGTCCGTACCTTCGGCGCCGTCACCGGCGCACAAGCCGTCCAAATGGCCAAGGCCGGACTCGAAGCCATCTACGTCTCCGGCTGGCAGGTCGCCGCCGACGCCAACACCTCCGGTCACACCTACCCCGACCAGTCCCTCTACCCAGTCAACAGCGTGCCCTCGCTCGTCAAGCGACTCAACAACGCCCTCATGCGCGCCGACCAGATCGACCGACTCGAAAGCCGCGAGGCCGTCGACTACTACCTGCCCATCGTCGCCGACGCCGAGGCCGGCTTCGGCGGTCCCATCCACGCCTTCGAGCTCATGCGCAACATGATCGAGGCCGGCGCCGGCGGCGTCCACTACGAAGACCAACTCGCCGCCGAGAAAAAGTGCGGACACATGGGCGGCAAGGTGCTCGTGCCCACCGCACAGCACGTCCGCACCCTCCAGGCCGCCCGACTCGCCGCCGACGTCATGGACGTGCCCACAATCCTCATGGCCCGAACCGACGCCCTCTCCGCCACCCTCATGACCACCGACATCGACGAACGCGACCGCGAATTCACCACCGGCGAACGTACCGCCGAAGGCTACTTCGGCGTCACCGGCGGCATCGACTCCGCCATCGCCCGCGGCCTCGCCTTCGCACCCCACGCCGACCTCATCTGGTGCGAAACCTCCGTGCCCGACATCGGCGAAGCCCGCGACTTCGCCCAGGCCCTCAAAGCCGAATTCCCACACAAGATGCTCGCCTACAACTGCTCCCCATCCTTCAACTGGAAGCGTCACCTCGACGACGCCACCATCGCCAACTTCCAGGAGCAGCTCGCCGACATGGGCTACAAGTTCCAGTTCATCACCCTCGCCGGCTGGCACGGCATCAACTACCACACCTTCAACCTCGCCTCCGGTTACCGCGACCGCGGCATGGCCGCCTACGTCGAGCTGCAGGAAAGCGAGTTCGAGGCCGAGGCCAACGGCTACACCGCCACCAAGCACCAGCGCGAAGCCGGCACCAGCTACTTCGACGAAGTCCTCCTCACCGTCACCGGCGGAGACGCCGCCACAACAGCCCTCAGCGGCTCCACCGAATCCGCCCAATTCGAAGAAGCCACCGTCCACTAACCCCCCACCAACCCCCAGAGTTCCAAGCAAAGCCCCGCCCCAGCGGGGCTTCGCCGTCTAGCGTCCTGGAGGAAGGATGCGCCGCTAATGCCCGAGCAGCAGGACCACGTCCACATCGATACGCCGATAGACGACATGGATGAGATCCCCTTCGACCCAGCCATGAAGGCGCCTCGAAACCTGCGGATCGAGCTCAAATTCGACGGTGGCGAGATCGACCGCCTCAAAGCCGGCACGCCGCGACCCGTCCAGCTCCACCACTGGATGAAAGAAGCCATCCTCGAAAAGGCCGACCGCGAGGCGTCGCTCAACCCGGACGAGTCCGCCGACAGCGCCCTCGGGGCCGCCGACTGAGAACATTCTGTCAACTGATCGCAGCACGCTGAGCTAGCCTATCCGCGCCTGACCGAGCGGATCGGACCACCTATGCTGCCCACTCAGTTCCTGATTGACCACCTCTCAAAGCGCATGGCCGCGCTCCTCGTAGTCGGCGCGCTACTCGCAGCCCTCGCGACCCTCAACACCATCACCCAAGCAGCCGACACACCCCCAGAGAAACGCACCGAAACCCTCCACCCCGGCGACAACCACATCGGCTGGGTCGCTCAACCAATCACCGTCAACGACCTCTTCAAGCAAATCCCCCAGGCCAGTCTGATCTACACCTGGGACGCCATCTCACGGAGTTTCCTCTCCGCCAAGGCAGACGACCCGGACGACGGCCGCACCCTCGAAACCATCGAGCCCGGCATGGCCGTCAACATTCGCATCGACGGACGGCGCACCGTCAAATGGGAAAGACCACTCACGCCCGCCAAAGGCAGCCTCACCCTCTACTCAGGCGTCAACTGGGTCACCTGGCTCGGACGCCAAGACTGGCCGCTCGACCAGGTCGCCCGAGGCATCGGCACATCGCTCGTCAGCATCACAGTCAACGGCCAAACTTGGCCCACACCGCTCGACAACAGCATCAACAACCTCCCAACACTCAGCAGAGGAGACCCCCTAGAAGTAACAGTCAACCGAGACCTCAAATGGCTCCAACCAACAGGCATCATGCCCAACATCCTCTTCCTCGGCGACATCGCCGAGTCGCTGCAGGAGGAGATCGCCGCCGATGTACGACGAGTGCGAGACTTCTTCACTGAGACGTTTGCGATCGAGACGGACTTCTCGGAGTCGACCGTGATGATCTACAAGGACTTTGACGCAGCCGTTGAACACGAGAGAGCAGGCAAGCAGCCATCTTTTGGTTATAACCCGGAGCACCTACTGGGCAACCTGCGACAAGGCAGGACAGCGCAAGCCCGCCACTGGGGATACTGGATGTCGGCTTGCGGCTGGATGTCGCCGATGCCAGAGCCGTGCGTCGGACAAACGACCGAGACATTGGTTCACGAGTGGTTTCACGTCTTCCAGAGTCAATTATCCGGTGCTCTAGAACCGTGGGCGATACCTGTCTGGATGAATGAAGGCGCCGCAACATGGGCTGAATGGCAAGTTCCGAGCGAGCTGCTCAGCGCTGGTACGAGTGAAGATGCACGTCAGTGGAGGCTCCAGAGAGTGGCGCAACATACTGCGCCGCTCGAGAGCGCAGGCTATTTCTACACCGGCTGGAATTACGATCTGGGCTCATTCGCTGTCGACCAACTGGCCGACCTCGCCGGCATGGACGCGGCGCTCGAATTTAACCGGCAACTGTATCCACAGATTGTTGGCAGTGGACGCCAATGGCAGCAGAGAAGTAGCTTTGACGAGTCGTTCGAGGCCGCGTTTGGCCTGAGCACCGCCACGTTCTATCGGCGCTACGCGGAATGGCGCGACACGCTGCCTGCGCCCACCCAGCGCGTTAACTATGACCCAAGAGACATCGAAATCTCCGGGACGCTCCATCACAGCGACGGAACACCGGCGACGGGGTTTATCGCCTTAGCTGAAGAGTACGAAGGTGAGATTTCCGTCGGCATCGAGCGTGCCACGGTGCTGGACGAGCACGGAGCATTCACGCTCTATCTCGCGCCGAACACTATCCAGCGGTTCTGGTTTAGGCGAGACGGTTGCATACTGGAGCTGTCCGGTGACGGCCCAGCGGTGCGTCGACTGCAGCCTGGCGAACATCGTGACATCGACATGCGCAACATCCCTGATCTGGACTTGACTTTGCCAGCAGGTGTATGCGAGAACGAAATCCGAATCGATATCACC
>JAJDZG010000111.1 GCA_022824765.1 Dehalococcoidia bacterium
GTCTGATGCCTGCGGGGCAGGATCAGACCGGTGAGCCCGACCCCACCACCCGACATCCACATGGCAACTATACACCGCAGATGGGTCGTCTCGGCACGTCGCAGTGTCAAGTACGACCGCTCTGGCGCTACACCTCGGCGCTGGCGTGCACGGCGGCGAGTGCGGCCTCGGCCGCGTCGGCCAACGGTGTCGGGGACGGCTCGGACGCACGGCGCGGCTTGAGTTCGACCAGGCCGTCCTTGAGACCGCGGGCGCCGATCGTGATGCGCAGCGGCGCGCCGAGCAGATCGGCGTCGTTGAACTTGACGCCGGCCCGCTCGTCGCGGTCGTCGCAGAGGACGTGCAGCCCGGCGTCGGCTAGCGCGTCGGTGACTTGTTGCACGGCCTGCGCCACCTCGTCGCCGGCTCCGAGCGGGACGATGTGGACGTCGAAGGGGGCGACCGCGTGCGGCCAGACGATGCCGAACTCATCGTGGTTGGCCTGCACGACCGCCGCCATCAGCCGTTCGACACCGATGCCGTAGCAGCCCATGATCGGTGTGCGGCGCTCGCCGTCGGCGTCGAGGAAGGTGGCGTCCATGGGGTCGGCGTAGCGAGTGCCAAGCTTGAAGATGTGGCCGAGCTCGATGCCGCGCTGCATCTCCAGCGCCGAATCGCATTGCGGGCAGCCGTGCCCGGCCTCGGCCAGTCCGATGTCGGCGATCACGCCGGCGGTGTAGTCACGGCCGTAGGTGACGTGCCGCAGGTGGACGTCGACTTTGTTGCCACCCGCGACGAGGCCACCGCCATCGACGATGCTGGGGTCGACGACGACTCGGGTCGGGTCGACGCCGATCGGCGAGGCGTAGCCGGCTACCCAGCCGGCGGCCTCGACTTCCTCTGGCAGCAGCGGGCGGATTTCGAGTCCATCGAGCGCAGTGAGGAGCTTGAGTTCATTGACTTCGAGGTCGCCGCGGATCACGGCGAAGATCGGATCGCCGTCGACCAGGAAGAATGCGGCCTTGGCGGTCGCGGAGGCTGGAACGTCGAGGAAGGCGGCGAGGTCGTCGATGGTTGCCACGCCAGGCGTGGCCACCTCTTCGAGCTCGCCGTCGGAGCCTGCGGCATCGCTGCGGGCAAACTCGGCGCGCTCCTGGTTGGCCGCGTATCCGCAGGATTGGCAGAGGATGATGTTGTCCTCGCCGATTTCGGTGAGGAAGATGAACTCTTCCGACTGTTTTCCGCCGATGGCGCCGGAGTCAGCCTGGACGGCCACGACCGGCACTCCGCAGCGATCGAAGATGTTGTGGTACGCCTGCCGCATGGCGAGGTAGCTGAGCTGGAACGCGTCATCGTCCACGTCGAAGGTGTAGGCGTCCTTCATGATGAACTCGCGCACGCGGACGAGTCCGCCGCGCGGACGCGGCTCGTCGCGGAACTTGGTTTGCATCTGGAAGACGCTCTGGGGCAGGTCTCGGTAGGACTGAACGACCTTGCGGAAGAGGTCGGTGACGGATTCTTCGTGGGTTGGGGCGAGGACCATGGTTCGGTCGCGTCGGTCTTTGAGATTGAAGAGCACGGGGCCGTAGGAGTCGGCGCGGCCTGATTCCTCCCAGAGCTCGCGCGGCTGGATCGCGGGCATGCGCAGTTCTTGGGAGCCTGCGTTCTCCATCTCGTCGCGGATGATCTGCTCGATTTTGCGCAGCGTTCGCCAGGCGGGCGGCAGGAAGGAGTAGACACCGGCGGCGAGTTGGACGATCAGTCCGCTGCGCAGGAGCAGCTGGTGATTGGCGGAGTCGGCGTCGGCCGGCGCTTCGCGCAAGGTGCGGCCGAACATTGCGGACATACGTACGATGGACATCTTCTGTTTCCCAACGCAAGGCCCGACGCAAGGAGGGTCCGTTGCGACGATATCAGCGAGCCGCTGGGCGGATCATTTTGGTCGGCGCGACCACTTGGTGAAGCGCGTGCCGAGGTCGAATCTGTCCCATGCGCGAAAGCTGATCGAGCAGGCGAGGCCGGCGCCGAGCAGCGCTGCGAGCATCGAGGCGGCGATGCCCAACTGGTTGTCCAGTCCGGCGAGTGGGACCAACACGCCTCCGCCGATGCCGCCCAGCGCGGCAGACGGAGCGGCCCACAGGGCGCCGACGGCGCGTCGCCGCAGACTCAGCGCAATCCAGCTGAGCATCGCCAGGAATAGCCATGCGGCGGCAAAGAGGATCAGGAAGATCGCATCCACCAACATGGCTCAACGGTACGATGCAGCAGAAGAGCAGGCGGAGGCATGAGATGTCTGAGGCGATTCATCTGAGCGGCGACCTGCGCCGCAACCCCACGCGGGCTGTGCAGGTGCGAGACGTGACGATCGGCGGTGGCCATCCGATTGTGGTGCAATCGATGGCGGCGACGCGTACGCAAGACATCGAGGCGACCGTGCGCCAGGTCAGGTTGCTGGAAGCAGCCGGCGCCGACCTCGTGCGGGTCGCGGTCGACTCGCGCAAAGACGTCGAAGCGCTGGCCGCCGTGCGCGAGCAGACGTCTGCGCCGCTCTCGGTCGATTTGCAGGAGAACTACCGTCTGTGCGTCCAAGTGGCGCCGCACGTCGACAAGATCCGCTACAACCCTGGCCACCTGCACCATCACGAGAAGGACAAGACGGTCCGTGACAAGGTCGCCTTCATCGCCGAGACGGCGGCTGCGAACGATTGCGCGATTCGTGTCGGCGTGAACTGCGGATCAATCGACCCGCGCATGCTCGAGCGGTATCCCGACGACCACGTGTCGGCGATCGTCGCGTCGGCGTCTGAGCACTGCGGGATCCTCGACGAGATGGGTTTCCAGCGTTACGTCGTGTCGCTGAAGGACTCCGACTGGAAGCAGGTCGTGGAGGTCAATCAGACGTTTGCGGCCGAGCGTCCTGACGTGCCGCTGCATCTCGGCGTGACGGAGGCGGGCATGCCGCCTGAGGGGGTGATCAAGACTCGGGTGGCGTTTGAGCAGCTGGTCTCGCAGGGCATTGGCGACACGGTGCGGGTCTCGCTGACGGTGCCGTTTGATGACAAGGGTGAGGAGATCACGGTTGCGCGCGACATCCTGTCGGACATTGCGGCGGGCCGCTTCCGCTCGGTGCCGCCGCGCTTCGACGAGGGTTTGAACATCATCTCCTGCCCGTCTTGCAGCCGCGTTGAGAACGAGAAGTTCGTTGATCTGGCGCAGGACGTGAAGGCGATGACCGAGTACGCGTCGGAGTACGACATCACGATTGCCGTGATGGGCTGCCGGGTGAACGGTCCGGGCGAGACGGACGACGCCGACCTCGGTCTCTGGTGCGGTCCGCTGGCGGTCAATCTGAAGCGTGGCGAGGAGTCGCTGGGGCACTACGGCTACGACGCGATTCTGGTGAGGTTGAAGGAGGAGTTGGACGCGATCATCGCGGGTCAGGGCTGAGCGTCGTGCCTCCGAAACGTCCGTCGCCTCGTCGCGTACCCCGATTGGACTGGGATGAGGAGACAGCAGACCATTTGTCGCGGCACGGCGTCACGATCAGCCACGCGTTAGCTGTCGCTCGAGGCAATCCTGTCCTGATCGATCAACGCGGGAGGTATGTGAAGCGTGAAGATGGCAATCGCCGCTGGCAACGGCCGCGATTGAAGTTGATCGGACCCGATCAACGGGGAGATTTGTTCACCTTCGTGATTGAGTATCCTGATCGGAATGGGGTGTCCAAGATCGTTAGCGGTTGGGACGCTGACGATGAGGAGCGCGCCCAGTACGAACAGCGGTTAGGGCTGAGGTGAACATGAACGAGCGATCAGGTCCGACGCCTGAGGACGTTGCGGAGTACGGCAGGATCAGCGATGACGACCCTACCGCCCAGATCGCGTTCGACACTGAAGTGAGCTACGCGAGGGTTGAGCTGACCTACGAGCAAACTTGTGCCCTCGTGGCGGCTGGTGAGCTGGTAGGGGAGAATCCAATCGCATTCATGCGCAACGCGGCCTTGTCTCGCGCGGCTGAGATCTTGTCCGCCGAGAGCGAGCCCGCCGCAGCGCCAGCCGCGGGCTCTTAGCGTTCTGGGTGGCTTAGCTGGCGAAGGGTTGGCCGTCGAGACGGTCGATGGTGGTGAAGCCTTCGACGGGGCCGCGCTTCAGCTTGGTTAGCTGCTTGACGGGCTTGCCGATTGGGAGGAACGCGGCGATCGCGTAGTGGTCGGGCAGGCCGAGGATGGGTTTGAGGTCTGGCTCGTTGGCGACCGGGATGGTGGTCAGCGTGCCTCCGTAGCCTTCGTTGCGCGCCATCAACAACAGGCTCCAGACGAACGGATAGATGGAACCGCCGGAGATCACGCCGACACGATCGAGCTCTTTATCGACGGACGCCACTTCGCCCAGATCAACGACTATTGCCAGCAGCACGGGCGCGTTCAGGTAGGGGTCCATCAGACGCCGCGGCGAGGGCAGGCTCGCCGCCGACTCGTCGGTGACGCTGGAGGGGTAGACCGCGTTCCAGGGGCCCTCGCCCGCTTGCTGCATGGCGACGTAGCGCTTGGCGGGACGCTCGGCGGCTTGCGCGATGGCGGCGCGAATTTCGGGGTCTCGCACAACAATCACGTGCCAGCCCTGACGATTGCCTCCAGAGGGCGCGAAGCGGGCATGCTCCAGCATCCGTGCCAACACATCATCAGGCACCGGATCGTCGGTGAACTGTCGGGCGGCGAAGGTGGTGCGGATGACTTCTGAGATGTCCATGTCGGCTCCTAGAGTGGTGCTGTGAGTGAGTCTAGGTGAGCATTCTCGAAGCGATCGTCCTGGCCGTCGTACAAGGGCTGACCGAGTTCCTGCCGGTCTCATCGAGCGGGCACCTCGCGCTCGCGCGCTGGCTGTTTGGTTGGGACGATCCAGGCCTCGACTTTGATGTTGCGGTGCACATCGGCACGCTGGCCGCCATACTCGTCGCCTTCCGACGGGACGTCTGGGCGGTTCTCGCTGGGCTGCGCTCGGACGTTGGCTGCGTCGAGGGTCTCAGGCCGCGGCGACTGCTTTGGCTGGGATTGATCGGCACGCTGCCGATTGTGATTGTCGGCGGGTTGTTCTACGAGACGCTGCAAGATGACTTGCGCGGGGCGACTTCGGCGGGCGCTTTCTTGCTCGTTACGGGAGCGTTGATCGGCGGAGCGGAGTGGCGTAGCCGACGCGCCGCGCCGCAGGGGTCGCCGTTGGGAGCGGGAGAGGCGGTGGCGATTGGGGTCGCGCAATGCCTGGCGACCCTGCCGGGGATGTCCCGCTCGGGGATTTGCATGGTCGCCGGGATGGTGCTGGGTCAATCGCGGGAGGCGGCGGCGCGATGGGCGTTCTGGCTGGCGATGCCGGCCCTGGCCGGCGCGGGAGTGCTGGCGGTGGCGGCGCTGATCGATGAGGGAGCATCGGCCGGCGTGGATGTCCTGATTGTGGGAGGATTGGTCTCGTTCGCCACGGCGCTGGCGGCCATTCGGGCGCTGCTCTGGCTGGTGCGGGGGAGGTCGCTGGTTCCGTTCGCTGTGTACTGCGTGATTGCCGGCGTCGCGGTGCTGATCGCGCGCGCGGCGGGACTCTGAGGGCTGCCCTATGGGCGCACGCCGTAGATCGGCTTGGGTTCGAGCTCATAGGGCAGCACCTTGTAGGCGCGTTCGACGAACTGCTGCAGGTAGCTGCGGGTCTGGCGCGGATCGATGATCTCCTCGATGCCGAAGGTCTCGGCGGTGCGGAAGACACTGCGCAGGGAGCGCAGATCGGCTTCGATTTCTTCACGCCGCGCGGCAGGATCGTCGGCTTCCGCAATCTCGCGTCGGTAGGCCGCGTCGACACCGCCCTCAATCGGGATCGAGCCCCACTCGCCCGAGGGCCAGCCGAGCCGGTAGTTGAGCCGCGCGGCGTTGCCGGTCGCCATGCCGGCCATGCCGTAGCACTTGCGGATCACGATGGTCAGCTGGGGGACGGTGGCCTGCAGCCCGACCCACATGGCTCGCATGCCGGAACGCAGCGTGCCCTCCCGCTCCGCCTGTTCGCCGATCATGAATCCGGGCACGTCGACCAGATAGACGATCGGAATGTGGAAGTAGTTGCACAGTTCGAGGAAATGGGTTTGCTTGTCGGAGCCGTCGCGATCGAGCGCGCCGCCGTTCTTGAGCGGGTTGTTGGCCACGATTGCGATCGTCATGCCGTCGACCCGGGCAAAGGCGGTGATCACCGCCGTCCCCCAGTGGGGCTTGACCTCGAAGAACTCGCCGCCGTCGACGACCGAGCCGATCAGCTGATGCATTGAGTAGGGACGCCGTGTGTTGCGCGGGACGAGGTCAATCAAGCGCTCGGCGGCGCCATCGGGCGCGTCCTGAGCGGTCGCCGCGGGCGGCAGCTCGTTTACGTTGTCGGGCAGATAGGAGAGCACCTGGCGAATCTGGTTGAAGGCGTCCGGTTCGTCCTCAGCCTCGTTGTCGATGCAGCCGGAGGTGTGCACGTGGACTTGAGAGCCGCCCAGCGTTTCGTTGGTCACGTCGTGGCCGATGCCGCGCTTCACGACGGGCGGACCGGCGGCAAACATGGCCGAACGGCCCTTGGTCATGACGGACCAGTGCACCATCATCGCGCGGCCGGAGGGACCGCCGGCGATTGCGCCGAGCACGCCGGCCAAGACTGGCACGTTGCGCATCGCCTCGATGGAGGTCATGAAGCTCGATCCGCCGCCGTTGGGCAGATAGGTCGTGCCCATCCGCTTGGTGGCCGCGACGTTGGCGCCGGCGCCGTCGATCAGCAGGATCAGCGGCACTCGGTATTCCAGCGCCAGCTGCTCGCAGAAGCCGCCCAATCCGCCCTTGAGACGCTGCATGGGGAAGAGCGCGGAACCGCCCTGGATGGTGAAATCCTCGCCGCCCACGGCGACGGTGCGACCGTCAATCTTGCCCAGTCCCATGACGTATGAGGCGGGGGTGAAGCCGACGAGGTCGCCGTCGTCGTACTCGCCCAGACCGGCCAGCGCACCGACTTCGTGGAACGACCCGTCGTCCAGCAGCCCAGTAATCCGCTCGCGGACGGTGAGGCGGCCCAAGCGGTGTTGGCGCTCGATCCGGTCGGGCGTGCCGCCTCGTGCGGCGAGCTCGGCTCGGTGGCGCAGTTCTTCGACTTCGGGTTCCCAGACCATGGTGGACTCCTCGCGGTCGCGTACGATGGCGGAAGTCTAGGTGGAACTCAAGAGGCGGCGAACATGGCGGACTTCAAGAATCGGCTTCACGAGCAGTTGGCGAAGCGCACGGCCCGCACGGCCTTCCGCGAGGCGGGGCCTGAGGCAGGCGAGGTCACGGTCTGGTGCGAGGTGATGGACGTCTCGTTCACTTCGGCGGACGAGGATGACCTTCGCAAGCAGCTCGAGGCGCACTACAAGTCGGCCGAGTACCGCCGCGCGACGAACATCACGATCGACAAGCAGCGCGAGCTGCGCCAGCAGCGCTAGTCACGGCAGGCCGCGTCCGCATTACCCTGCCCGCAGAGGGGAACGGGCGACATGGTCACAGCTCTGGACGGATTGCGGGTCCTGGACATCTCGGAGGGGCTGGCCGCGCCGTTTGCGGCCAAACTGCTGGGCGATCTGGGCGCGGACGTGATCAAACTCGAACCGCCCGGCGGTGACTCCGCCCGCCGCCGCGCGGCGGACCCTGAGGCGTCGCCCGCGTTCCTCTTTGCCAACACCTCGAAGCGCTCGGTTCACGACGAATACTCGATCTGGAATCGGCTGATCGCAGGTGCGGACGTGGTCATCTCCCACCGGACCGAGTCGTACCTCGCTTCCAGAGGCTCTGGTTACGAGGCGCTGCGCTCGATCAACCCGCGCATCGTGCTGACGACGGTGACTGGCTTCGGGTCGACCGGTCCATACGCCGAGTGGGAATGGAATCACCTGACCTGCTGCGCCATCGGCGGATTCTCGCACCTGTGCGGACGACAGGAGCGGGAGCCGCTGCAGCTGGGCGGCTCTTACACCGAGACGTTGGCCGGCTCCTACGCGGCGGTGGGCACGATGGTGGCGGTCTACGGACAGTCGAAGTACGGACGCGGCGATCACGTTGACGTGTCGGCCCAGGAGGCGGCGGTCAACGCAGCCCTGCTGCTCCCGCAACGTTATGAGTACACGGGCGATCTCGGCGAGCGCCGCGCGGACATTGGTCCCGCCCCGTCGTTCATCCTGCCCACGTCGGACGGCTACGTCGGCGCCAACGTGCTGACGCAGGCGCAGTGGGAGATGATGTGCCAGTTCTTCGGACGTCCCGAACTGATTGACGATCCGCTGTTCGCGGGGCCGTGGGATCGGATGGCCAACTCGCGGGAGCTGGCCAATGAGCTGGCCGAGCAGACCCGCGGCCGCAGCGCTGAGGACGTGTTCCACGATGCGCAGACCTGGCGCATCCCGTTCGGTCTGATTCCGTCGCTGGCGGAAGTGCTCGACTTGCTGCCGCATCGGGAGCGGGATTATTTCCTCGACCTCGATCACCCGTGCGCGGGGCGTCTGCGGATGCCAGGCGTTCCGTGGCTGTTTGGCGACGAGCGTCCGAGCGGCACGCGTCCCCCGCTGTTGGGCGAGCACAACGACGAGGTGCTCGCGGCGGGGGACTCCCTCTGGCCGCCGCGTGAGGAGGCGGCGGAGGCCGGCAACGCGCCTGAGCGGCCGCTGGAGGGTCTGCGGGTGATCGACCTCTCGATGTTCATGTCGGGGCCGATGACATCGCTGGTCTTTGCGGACGGCGGTGCCGATGTCGTGAAGATCGAGTCGGTCCAGCGGTTCGATGGCTGGCGCGCGAGCGGCGCCGGTGAAGACTTCTGGTGGGAGTGGGCGCCGCAGTTCAACTGGGTCAACCGCAACAAGCACGGGATCACGCTGAACCTGACCGATCCGCGCGGTGCCGACGCCGTCCGTCGGATGGTGCGAGACGCAGACATTCTGGTCGAGAACTACACGCCTCGCGTGATGGGCAATTTCGGGCTGGCGTACGAGCAGCTGCGCGAGATCAACCCGGAACTGATCATGATCTCGATGCCCGGGTTCGGTCTGACGGGCAGCTGGTCGCACTACACGGCCTTCGCCAACACGACCGAGCAGATGTCGGGGCTGCCGCATCTGACGGGTTACCGGGACGACCAGCCGATCTTCAGCGGGACGACCGGCGGCGATCCGCTGGCTGGCGTGATGGGTGCGCTGGCGCTGCTCTCGGCGCTGGAGCGCCGCCGTCGGCTTCAAGCGGCCGGCGAGCCCGGCGGTTGCCACATTGATCTCTCACAGACGGAGACGGCGACGATTTATCTGGGCGATGCGATCACGGCCTACGCCATCTCTGGCGATGACCCGGGCCGGGTCGGCAACGATCATCCGCAGATGGTCCCGCACAACACCTATCGCTGCCGCGAGGAACAGTGGATTGCGATCGCCTGTGAGAGCGATCAACAGTTCACGCGACTTGCGAGATTGATCGGTCGCGACGACTGGCTGGAGCGGTTCGCATCCTTGTCGGAGCGCGACGCCGCGCGCGAGGAGATTGACGCAGCCATCGCGGATTGGACTCGCGAGCAGCAG
This sequence comes from Dehalococcoidia bacterium, assembly GCA_022824765.1. Taxonomy (GTDB): domain Bacteria; phylum Chloroflexota; class Dehalococcoidia; order Bin125; family Bin125; genus Bin125. The sequence continues at coordinate 9,574 of JAJDZG010000111.1, forward strand.
GCTCAATCTCTGATGCGCGAATTACAGTCGGTCGGCATTTCTGCCGCTGCCGTCCAACACGGGCTCGACCTGTTGCAGGACCCGCATCTCGCAGAGCGCGGGTTCTTCATCACCCAGCATCACCGTTACGCGGGCACCAAGCGCTATCCGCTCCAGCCCTACCGATTCCAGCGCTGGCACGGTCCCGAAGCGCATCGTCCATCGCCGACGCTGGGTGAGCACACGAGGCCGGTGTTGAGGCGCTTGACCGACCTGTCGGAGGCTGAGATCGATCAGATGGAGTCGGACGACGTGATCGGTACGATTCCGCTGGCAGCGCGCGGCGATTAGCCTGAGCACATCAGCGGTCGGCCGCGCTGATGCTTTGCGCGGCCGCAGATCGAAACCGGAGCACTGAATGAGACTGGCCAGTTTTGCCTTTGAGGACACGGTGCGCGTGGGCGTGGTGGTCGGCGACGAGGTGGTCGACCTGTACCTGGCGGAGCCGGAGGCGCCGACGGATATGTCGGCATTTCTGGCGCTGGAGGAGGAAGGTCGCGTGATGGCCGAGATGGCCGTCGAGCGCGGCGGCAACCGACGCCCGCTATCTGATGTCGTCCTGATGGCTCCGGTGCCGCGCCCACAGAAGTTCCTCGCGGTCGGTCTGAACTATGGCGATCACATCGCGGAGACCGGTGCGCAAACGCCGCGCATGCCGACGATCTTTACCAAGCAGGTCAGCTGCGTGCAGCGGCCAGGCGGGGGGATTGAGATTCCGCTGGCCTCGAGAAACGTCGACTACGAAGGCGAACTGGGCATCGTGATCGGCAAGTCCTGCCGTCACGTCTCGGCCGCGGACGCCGCGGATGTGATCGCTGGATTCACGATTGTCAACGATGTGTCCGTGCGCGATTTCCAGCGTCACACGCCGCAGTTCACGATGGGCAAGTCGTTTGACACCCACGGTCCCGTCGGCCCCGTGATCGTGACCGGCGACGAGCTGGGCGACCCGCACACGCTGGACATCCAGACTCGGGTGAATGGCGAGCTGCGCCAGGACTCCAACACGAAGCACCTGATCTTCAACTGCTACGACATCATCGAGTACGTGACGCAGGCAATGACGCTGGAGCCTGGCGACATCATCGCGACGGGCACGCCGTCGGGCGTCGCGGCGGCGATGACGCCGCCGCGTTGGCTGGTCGCGGGGGATACGGTCAGCATCAGTATTGGGGGCATTGGGACCTTGGAGAACTCGTGCGTGGCGGAGGAGCTGGCGTCGCATGAGGAGCATCACTAGATGACTGGTGCAGCATCCGTCATCCCAGCTTGTCTGGGATTTCGCTTGGTGATTCTCCATGTCCGCCCAGGCGAGATTCCAGAACAGCTGGAATGACGAAGATTGGGATGGGACCTTGGAGAACTCGTGCGTGGCGGAGGAGCTGGCGTCGCATGAGGAGCATCACTAGCGCGGCGGACGGCGCGCGTGCCCTTGGCGCCGAACGGTGAGGTCTGGAAAGAACAGCACCGAAGGCCACACACCGATGGTGTGCCCAAAAGCACACCTGACGTAGTGAATGCGGCCGACGAGATTGCCTGCCCGATCTCTCACGCGCGTGTGATAGGACTCACCTCCGAGCGAGCAGCGCTTCGCTGCAACCGGATCACCATCCTCCATCGTCTCACTCAGCTCACCGTCGGCTAGCCGCTCAAAGATGCGGAACTGCGCAAACAGATCCTCAAGCTCGTACTCAGCTACATTGATGTAGGGACGTTTCGACATGGAGGCTGCCTGATGAGTTGGGATGAGCAGATTCGCGGGGAACTGTTGGAACTGCTGGCAGCCTACCTGCGAGAGGACGCGTCGCTGAGCGACGTATTGGAGTTCGAGGCTTCTCTCGCGCACGATTGCGAGCTTGACGTTGATCTGCGTCGCGCGCTTGGCGCGCTCGCGCTGATCGGGGAAGAGGTGGATGCAGACTGGCGGCCAGTCGCAGACTTTGATGAACGAGCACGCCTCGTGCTGTCGACACTTTCAGGTGTCACCACTTCGCTCGCGGCCGCTGACTGATCGTTACCCCTGTTCGAGCGCGTTGGCGATGGGGGGCCACATTTTGGCTAGTGGGGGCGTTGAGCCGGGCGGTGTGGGGCTTGCGCTGTAGAAGCGATCTTCGGGTCTGGTGTAGAGCTGGATCAGCGTTGGTCCGTCGGCGGCGAGGAGATCGTCGAGCGCGGCGTCGAACTCTTCGGCGTCGCCGAAGCTGGCGGTCAGGGGGTAGCCGGCGCCCTTGGCCATCTGCTCAAAGTCGACCTCTGCCTGGGACGGCAGCGGCTGTGATCCTGACGTCTCGTAGACGCCGTTGTGGACGACGATGTGCAGGAGGTTGGTCGGTGCCGCGCCGGCGATGGTGCCCAACGAGCCGAGCTGCATCATCAGTGAGCCGTCACCGTCGATGACCCAGACGTCGCGCTCGGGCTGGGCCAGCGCGACGCCCAAGGCGAGCGTCGAGGCGCCGCCCATGAAGCCGATGCAGGCAAGGTTGAGGTCGTGGGGCGATTTCTGGCGCCAGACGCCGTTGGCGGTCATCGTGCCGACCACGACTTGCTGGTCGCGGCGGCGGGCGAGCACTTCCATCGCGGCGTCGAGCGACATGCGGCGTGCGTCCTGGTTGGTCATGATGTCGGCGCTCCTACCAGCAAGGCGACCGGTCCGCCACGGGACGCGGCCTCGTCGAATGCCGTCTCGACGCAGATCAGGTCTTCGGGTCCGTCCAGCAGATGCCAGGGCACGCCGAGCGTTTCGAGCAGCGGCTGGCAGAGCCGAACCATCGAGGAACCGTCATCGTTGGGGTCCAGCTCGGGGTCGCGGCCGAGCAGTCCGATCATGATCACGATCGGGAACTGGCCATCGAGTCCCAGTCCGCGCAGATTGTTGACTGAGGCGTACAGTCCGGCGTGTTGGATGTTCATGAGGGGTCGGCGTCCGCCGATGATCAGGCCGGCGGAGACGGCAAGCGCTTCATCCTCGGTGGAGCAATGCACGGTGCGAATGTCGTCGTCGGCCATCAGGAGTTCAAGCAACGTACGCTGGTGCGTATCGGGCACGAGCACGACGTCCTGGACGCCGGCCGCGCGGATCGCATTCCACAGCTCACCTGCGGGGATCGACTGCGCCACCATGGAAGCCTCCAACCGCAAAGAACCCGCGCCCGATCAGCGATCTGCGCGACAGACTCGACGCCATGAATGATACCGACCGGCCCGACGCATCCCCAGACGCCCCTGGCGGTCTGCCGGAGGAGAACCCCAATCGCCCGCGCGAGTATCACGGTGGACGGACGGTGATAGCGGGCATCGGGGTGGTCATCGCTGTTGCCGCGGCACTCTGGCTGACGTTGATCCAGCCAGGGCCGGACGATGGCGGGGACGTCGCTGGCGTCGTTGAGTTACCAGCCGAGCTGAACCCAGACTCGCGCGTGGTTGGCGACCGTCCCGACCAGCTCGCGCCGGACTTTGAGTTGCGCACGTTGGACGGCGGGTCGCTGAGACTGTCTGAGCTGCGCGGGCAGCCGGTGCTGATCAACTTCTGGGCGTCCTGGTGCGGCCCGTGCCGACGCGAAGTCCCGGCGCTGATCCGCGTGCAGGAGCGCTGGCGGGAGCACGGACTCGTGGTGCTGGGCGTCAACATCGAGGAGTCGGACGGGCGCGCCCAGACCTTCGCCGATGAGTTTGGCATCAACTATGCGATGCCGATGGATTATCGCGGAGCGGTCTTTCGGGCCTACGGCGGCGGCGGGATCAATGGCCCGCCACGTTCGTTCTTCATCAATCCGGATGGCGTGATTGAGCTCGTCTATGCCGGTCAGGCGCCTGATGAGCAGATCGAGGTCGATGTGGGCCGATTCGTGCAGAAGCACACGGAGATTCCGTAACCCAACGGACAGGACGGACGGGCATCGACGGAGGGGCGCGTCCGCAGCGCGGCGTGCCGCATAGATTGGCTGGACAGACGCAGAGACAGACGCAGGGCATCGGCGAGGAGGACGGCGATGGGCATGCTCGATCTGATTGAGGTCGACGGCTACGAACAGGTCGCGCACTGGCGCGACGACGAGGCCGGTATCGAGGCGCTCTGTGCGATCCACTCGACCGAGCGTGGGCCGGCGATCGGCGGCGCTCGCTGGCAACCGTATGAGGATCGCGACGCCGCGCTCTCCGATGTTCTGCGCCTGTCCGAGGCGATGACGCTGAAGTCGGCGGCGGCACAGCTGCCGTTTGGCGGCGGCAAAGCGGTGGTGATCGGCAATCCGATGGCCAAGTCCGAAGCGCAGCTGCGCAGCGTCGCGCGCTTCGTCGACCAGTTCGAGGGTCGATATCTGACGACCACTGATGTGGGCACGACGACCGACGAGATCGACTTGCTCACGCAGTGGACCCCTTACGTCGTCGGCACGTCCGCTGGCTCCGGCGACACCTCCATGCTGACGGCCGTCACCGTTCTGGCGGGCATTGGCGCGACCCTGGCCGCGCTCGATGGCGAGCCGAGCGCGGCGGGACGCAGGATCGTGGTGCAGGGCGTGGGAAAAGTCGGATCGAAGGTCGCACGGGCGCTCGCGGAGGAGGGCGCAACGCTGTTCCTGGCCGACATCCGAGCGGTTGCCGCGGCGGCGCTGGCAGCCGAGCTTGGCGCGCAGACCGTCTCCGTCGATGAGTCGATCGTGGTGCCTTGCGACCTGTTCTCGCCGAATGCGCTCGGCGGCGTGTTTGGCGAGTCCACCATCCCCGCGCTGCAGGCTCGCGCGATCTGCGGCGGGGCAAACAATCAGCTGGTCCGCGATCCGGACGACGCGGCGCTGCTGGCCGAGGCTGGCATCCTCTACGCGCCCGATTATGTCGTCAACGCCGGCGGGGTTATCTCTGTCGCCCAGGATGTCGTGGGTTGGAGCTTCGACGAGGCGCTTGCGCATGCAGAGGGGGTCGGCGCGACCGTGCAGGAGATCTTCGACCTCTCGGCTCGCGGCGGGATCACGACGGCCCAGGCCGCGCGGCAGTTTGCGCGCTCAAGGATTCCAGCTGGGGCCTCCTGATCGCCTGTTGGCGATAGCTACAATGGGCTTGCAGCATCACACACCGCTCACTGCGGCAGGAGTTCCTTATGTCCCTCACCGTGCACGGCATTCCCGTAATCGACATCGACTCGCATTACACCGAGCCGCCCGACCTCTGGACGTCGCGCGCGCCGGCCAAGTACAAGGACGCTGTCCCCCACATCACGATCAACGCTGAGGGACAGCAGCGCTGGACGGTGCTCGACGACATCGACTTTGGTCCGCCAGGCTTCACGGTCGTGCGTGAGGACGGCAAGAAGGAGTACGGCACGATCTCGCTCGACAGCTTCGAGCAGATGTCGAAGGCTGCGACGGATCCGAAGGCGCGGCTCGACCTGCTCGACGACCTCGGCGTCGCGCAGCAGATCGTGTATCCGAACGTGGCTGGCTTCGGGTCGCAGAACTTCGTACGGATCGAGGACACTGAGCTGCGCAACGTCTGTTGCACGGTGTACAACGACGCGATCGCGGAGTTCCAGGCGGAGGGTGCTGGCCGACTGTTCCCGCAGGGGCTGGTCCCGTTCTGGGACATCCCGGCCGCGGTTGAGGAGCTGAAGCGGATCAAGGACCTCGGCATGACGGGGATCACGATGTGCGACACGCCCGAGGCGTTCGGTCTGCCGCACCTGAGCGATCCGGCGTGGGATCCGTTCTGGGACACCTGTCAGGACATGGGGATGCCGGTCAACTTCCACATCGGCGCGGGCGCCGGCGTGGCCGACAAGTTGATCTGGCCCGGCTACGGACCGCAGCGGCGACTCGCGCTGACCTCGATCACGCTGTTCATCACCAACTTCAAGGTGATCATCAACCTCATCTTCTCGGGCCTCTGCGAGCGCTACCCAGACCTCAACTTCGTCTCGGTCGAGTCAGGCATCGGTTGGGTGCCGTTCATCCTCGAGGCGATGGACTATCAGTTCGAGGAGACGGTTCCGACCGAGCGAGAGGGTCTGACGATGAAGCCGTCGGAGTACTTCCGACGGCAGATCTTCGCGTCGTTCTGGTTCGAGGATTTCGGTCCGCGGGCGACGATCGAGGCGATCGGCGAGGACAACGTGATGTTCGAGACCGATTTCCCGCATCCGACCTGCCTCTACCCGCGCGCGCAGGAGCACATCACCGAGGTGCTGACCGATCTCGACGAGGGCATTCGGGAGAAGGTTTTGCGTACGACGGCCGAGCGCATCTACCATCTGCCGCCGGCCCCGCAGAGCATCTACGACACGGCCGCCGCGGGAGGCTAGACGGTGACCAGATCCAGTTCCGATCCCGACGTTCAAGCAGCAGACGAGGCACTTGTCGGGCCGGGCGAGTTTCCTGAAACGCGCCCGGTCCAGGTCGAGGCCCGTGAAGGGTTCGCCATCTGGATCGAGTTTGCCGACGGATCGAACGGCGGCGTCGACCTCGCCCCACTCGCGCCGCTGGATTAGGGAAGGAACCGAGTCATGGCTGGACGGCTTGAGGGTAAGGTGGCGATTGTGACGGGCGGCGGCGCCGGGATGGGCGCTGCGGAGTGTCGGCTGTTTGCCCGCGAGGGCGCTTCGGTGGTGATTGCCGACCTCGATGACGACGGCGGCCGGCAGGTGGAAGATGAGATTCGGTCGGCGGGCGGAGCGGCGACGTTCTCCCACATGGATGTCACTGCTGAAGAAGAGTGGAATGCGCTGATCGCTCTGACGCTGGACACCTACGGCGGCAGACTCGACGTGCTCGTCAACAACGCCGGGTTGTCCTCCACGTCGCAGGACGATTTCGAGTCGACCGAGGGCTGGCATCGGATCATGGACGTGAATGCGACGGGTGTCTTTCTTGGCACGAAGCTGGGCTCGGCGGCGATGCTTGCCGCTGGCAACGGCGGGTCGATTGTCAACATCTCCTCGATCTACGGGTTCGTCGGATCGGACTCTGGGCACCCGGCGTATCACGCATCGAAAGCGGCCGTGCGCAATTTTTCGAAGGCGATGGCTGTGCGGCTCGGACCGCAGGGCATTCGCGTGAACACGGTTCATCCGGGCTTCATGCCGCCGATGCGTTCGGGCGTTGCGATGTCCGACGAGGTGCGGGCACGTCTGTCTCGAGCGATCCCGTTGCGGCGGACGGGCGAGGTCGACGAGGTGGCGAACGGGGTGCTGTTCCTGGCTTCGGACGAAGCGTCTTACGTGACTGGCGCCGAGCTGAAGATTGACGGCGGCTTTCTCGCGCGCTGATCGAGCACTGATCGATCTGCTGGGCGGCTGCTGGGCATCGGCGAGACGGTGGCGGGTGAATCGTTATCGGAGCGCAAAATCGCGGCGGCAAGGGGCGGCTTGCTGAGCGTCTATCGACGAGGGCGATAAACTGTCAACGAACTGTTGCCGCCACGCGGGCGGGGCACGAAGGAGACGGGAAATGCAGACCATCCTGATTGACGCTGGGGCACGGCGCTGGACCCTGCGTGTTGTGCTGGTTGGCCTCCTGGCAGCGGCAATCGTGGCGCTGGCCGCGACCGCCGACGCGCAGGACCATCCGAAGCCGCCGCACTGGTTCTGGGGACACGGTGCCGACGCCTATGTCGGTGCCGCGGTCACCGCGATTGACGACAACGGCGATGACGTGGGCAGCGGCGTCGTTGGCGCCGACGGCCGATGGTCCCTCACTGTCCAACCGGAGGATGCCTCGCGGGCCAAGCTGCGCATCTCCACCACCAATGAGACCCGTGAGACCGACTTGATGGACGTGCTCCCGGGCGGCTTTGACATCGCCGGACTGTCCATCACTGACTTTGATCTGGTCGACAGCGCGATGATCGAGGATGACTCGGAGACACTCACGCTTCAGATTCGTGCGCGTGTCTACCCGTCGAGCGAGGATCCGCGCATACCCTTCCGCTCGATCGAGTTCAATCTGCGAGTCAACGGAGTGGATCAGGAGCTGAATGACCAGCCCACGCAGCGGACCATTCGCCCGAACCACGCAAGCGGACGTTGGTATTCGAGCAATCTCTTCGACCTTGGCGATGGCTTCGAAGCGCGGATCATTGCTTGCAAACAGCCCGACGGCGGCGTGCGATTCGGCGTGCGTGTCAGTGGCCGGGACGACATCATCCCGCGTTTGAATCTGCTCCCCGCGAGTCGGACATCGACGAACTGGGCGTCGAGCAATGAGGTCGACATTCAGAAGCCGAGCGAGGACACCAACGTCAGCCGCGCAGGCCGTGGCGACACCAACTGCCGCTATGGCAAGTAGGCACAGCCGCGGTAGTTGGTGTTTGACTGCTGACTTAGGTCAATTGGAGAGGCCCGCGCTTGAGCGCGGGCCTCTTGTGTTGTGCGACACCCGGCGCTAGGCGCTGGAGCGCTTTTGGGGGGTGGCCCGTGCGGTGGGGTGGCGGTCCGGGCTGATCAGCTGGGTGACCCGCCGGACGAGCTCGGCCAATGGCGCCTGCCGCTTGGCTGGCAGCCGCAGCATCAGGCAGAGCAGGGCTGAGCCCGCCCAGAAGACGGCGCAGGTGTAGAAGGCGTAGTCGTAGGTGCCGATCATGTCGTAGGACAGCGCGACCGCCAGCGGTGTGATCGCGTTGATGCCCATCGCGATTGGGAATCCCACGCTGCGCACCGCGCCCAGATAGCGCCGCCCAAAGTACTCGGCCCAGAACATGTCCTGGATGGGGATGTTGCCGCCGATGCCGAAGCCCATCACGGCGAGCGCCCCGGCGATCAGCCACCAGTCACCGCTCGGCGCTGCCTGGATCACGAGGATGAATCCGAACGCGCCGAGCGCGAACGACGCGAAGCCCACGACGCGTGTGTCGAACTTGTCCAACAGCCAGCCCCAGGGTGGCTTCGTGATCATGGACATCAAGGAGAACGCGGCGACGGCTGCGGCGGCCTCGACCGATGTGAAGCCATGCTCGCGCAGGAACAGCACACCGTTGAGCAGGATGGCAAAGATGCCCACGACCGAGATGCCGAAGATCAGCACGATCAGATAGAAGCAGGTCGTACGCAGGGCCTCGCCGCGGGTGAGCGAGGTGTCCTCGTCGTGCTGGGAGGAGCGAATCTGGTCCTGCGTGAGCTGCGCCGTGCCGCCGTCGGGCAGCATGCCGTGATCTTCGGGTCGACGCCGCATCAGCATCGCTGACGGAATCAGGATTGCGGCGAGGCAGGCGCTGAGTACCATCCAGGATGTCCGCCAGCCGAGCGGCTCGATCAGCACGCCGGCCGTGAACGTCGGCCAGAAGAAGCCGGCCATCGACACGCCCATCGAGGTCCATCCGAGCGCCTGTCCGCGCTTGACCACGAACCATTTCGAGACGGCGATCGACACGACCAGGAAGCCGGCGACCGAGGCCGACGTCACCATGAACACGCCGCGCACCAGCAGGAAGTGCCAGTACTCCTGCACCTGGCTCATCAGAAAGATCGAGGGGATGCAGACGGCGGCGGCGGTCAGCATGATCGGTCGCGCGCCGAAGCGGTCGATGCGCGGGCCGAGCATGAAGCCGACGACCATGAGCAGGGCCTGACCGAGCGAGTCGGCCGCAAAGAATTGCGTGCGCGACCAGCCGAACTCCTCGATGAACTCGGGCGCGAACACGGCCGCCACCGACGTTTGCACGCCGACGGTGACGAACTGCGCCATGAACGCCGCCACGACGACGACCCAGCCGTAGAAGACGGGGCGGCCAAAGATGGTCATGGACGGACGGCGTCGACTTGGTCAGGCTGCAGCTGTCCGTGCATTACTGCTGGGGGACTTCGAGACCGAGCGCGCTGAACATCTGCTCCATGCCTTCGCCGAAGCTGCCGTCGCGCGGCCGACCGAGCGTCAGGCCGCCGTCCACGATCAGCGCGTGACCGGTCACGAACGACGAATCATCGCTGGACAGCCAGAGCGCTGCGTGAGCGATGTCGGAAGGTTGTCCCGAGCGTTTGATCGGCTGGAACTGACCCATCACTTGTCCGACGGCCTCGACGGTCTTGTCCGCGTCCTCCGCCGACAGTCCCAGCGACTTGCCGAAGATTGGTGTCGCGATGCCGCCTGGACAGATGCAGTTGACGCGGATCCCGAATTCGCCGAGGTCATAGGCGGCGACCTTGGTGAGGTGCATCACGGCTGCTTTGGCGACGCTGTAGACGGCCGGGCCGTTACCGGCGCCGACGCCGGCGACTGAGGCGGTGCTGACGATTGCGCCGCCGCCGCCTTGCGCCTGCATCGCGCGGGCGGCGTGCTTGATCCCGAAGAAGACACCCTTGAGCAGACCGTCCATGGTCATGTCGTACTCGTCTTCTTCGACCTCCATCAGCCCGCCCAGCGCGCCGGCGTAGCCGGCGTTGTTGAAGATCGCATCGATCCGGCCATAGCGGCTGATCGCATGCTCGACGGCGCCCTGCACCTCTGCTTCGACAGAGACATCGGCATGGACGTAGCTGGTATCGCCGCCGATCGATTCGACCAGGGCGTGCCCGCGCTCGTCCTGAATGTCTGCCACGACGACGCGTCCGCCCTCCTCCGAGAACAGCCGCACCGAGCCCTCGCCGATCCCGCTCGCTCCGCCGGTGATCACCGCCACTTTGCCGTCAATGCGTCCTGCCATGATGTCGCCTCCGAGTCGTCCAGGAAGATTCGCGTATGCGTAGGATAGGCACCCGTGCCGCGTCGCAGAATCTCTAGACTGCGCAGCTAACCAACCACACGCATGGAGCGGAATCATGGTCGACCGACTGTCGGACAAAGTGGCGCTGATCACGGGCGGCGCGAGAGGTCAAGGCGCGGCGGAGGCTGAGCTCTTCGCCGCGGAGGGGGCGCGGGTGGTCATCGCCGATGTGCTCGATCAGGACGGCGAGCAGACCGCGGCGGGGATCGGCGATGCCGCCGCGTACCACCATCTGGACGTGACCGATGAGGCCGCCTGGCACTCGCTGGTTGGCGAGATCGTCGAGCAGCACGGTCGCCTGGATGTGCTGGTCAACAACGCGGGCATCTACCGCAACGCCGCGATCACGGAGATGACAGAGGATACGTACCGACAGGTGATTGACATCAACCAGATCGGCGTCTGGCTGGGCATGAAGGCGGTCGGTCCGCAGATGATCGCGCAGCAGTCAGGGTCGGTGGTCAACATCTCAAGCACGGCCGGTTTCCGAGGCGGGCCGGGCTCGATCGCGTACACGGCTAGCAAGTTCGCGGTGCGAGGCATGACCAAGGTCGCGGCGCGGGAGTGGGGGCGCTACAACATCCGCGTCAACAGCATTCATCCCGGCCCAATCGACACGATGATGCTGCAGCAGGTGCCTGGCTTCGAGGCCGACAGCGAGCGCTTCTTGCGAAACACCCCGCTGCGTCGTGCGGCAGACCCGTCTGAAGTGGCCTATCTGGCGCTGTATCTGGCGTCCGACGAGTCCAGCTTCAGCACGGGGGCGGAGTTCGTCGTAGACGGCGGCGGCCTGGCTTAGCGGTGCTCCTTAAGCTCACCGGCTTCGCACTCAATGTCGGCAATGAAATCGCGATCGCTGCAACTCGCAAGCTCCAGTCGTGCGCAAGCCGCTGTCATCGCAATACGATCTCGATGCGCCTTCGCATCGGTGGTCACAACACAGACGTCGAATCCACGTTGGCGCAGTTCAAGTGCTTGAGCAACGACATGTGGATCTGCATCGCTTTCTTCATCATCATCGTCTATAACATCTCCAGCCTTGGCCATCACCTCCGCGACGAACGTCTCTCCTGGGTCGTATGCCTCTGTGACTAGATCGCGCACCCCGAACGCCCATGCTCCGGGAGCGTCTGGGTGCGGCTGTTTGACTTCCTTAACTACTGCGCGACAAATGAACAGTTCCCCTTGAGCGACCATTTCCTTCAAGCACTCGAAAAACTGCCACTGGTGCTCAATCTTGATGATGAGCTTGAGGTTGATCAACGCGGACGAGTCAAGAACCCAAGCCTTGCCCCACATAGGCATTCGCCGTGTGGTCATTATGCGCTCACTTCTGCGGTCAGCTCAAGCAGTTCTTGTCCATCGAGTTTGAGGATCCTTCTAGCTGCAAGTTCCGATATCCTGTCTTCGACCAACGCTTGAGAAATGGCCCTTGCTCCAACGGACCCGACTTCTGCTAGGCGCAGTCTTGCGCGAGGCCTACCGCCACTGCCTCCTCCACCTTTGGGCTTATCGGTATCAATCGGAAACTGATGATCGATGCGCCCGAAGAGACCAGAGTACTGTTCGTCAACATCCTCCATGGCTATAGCACTTGCCCTAAGGCTAGTTCGGAAATGCCTCGCGACCAACGGTAGTAACTCAATCTCATCTAGCTCTTCGTTCTGAACAAGGACCCTCACGAGTTCTGCTCTCGGCATAAGAACCCAGCCAGCCACCTCGTCACACCATCTCTCGACCGGAGGTGCGAGCTTCGCATGGGGAGTTATGCATGAAGCGGCAGCATCTAGACAGAGGTGGGCCATTTCATGCCAGAGAGTGAATGAGCGAGCAGCATCATTCACAGCGGTGTTGACGGCCACAACTGGTGCCTGCTGGCCAGAGAGCGAGAATCCCCTAATTCCTAGTTTCCCCAACGAGATTTCCATAACCATAACACTGTGTATCTCAAGAGAGGACTTCCACGCCACATAGGCCTCACGGTCATTTTTCCATTTTCGCTGGGTTGCGACCTCCACCTGCGACCAGCTTCGCAGGACAGCAGCAAAGCGTTCTGGTTCGTGCGACGTTGACGCTTTTGGCAGTTC
>JAJDZG010000136.1 GCA_022824765.1 Dehalococcoidia bacterium
GGCCGCGAGCGAGCCGACGCAGCTCCTGCCGCCGATCATCGTCGTCTGCCGCTGCGACGACGAGATCGACGGAGTCCATCCATGCTTCGAGCTGGGCGTCGGGCAGCGGCGTCAGCGTCAACCGTCGGCAGCGCGAGCGGATTGTCTCGGAGAGCTGCGCCTCCCGCGACGTCAGCAGAATGAAGTGGACGCGCGGCGGCGGCTCCTCGAGTGTCTTCAGAAACGCGTCGGCCGCCTCGGACGTCATGGCGTCCGCCGGATCGATGATCAGCAGGCGGCGATCAGCCTCGAACGGCGCGAGGGTGGTGGCATGCTCGACCCGCCGAATCACGCCGATCCCAATCGTGCGCGTGTTGCGATTGTCCTGCTCGGGATTCACGCTCAAAGATCCGGGCGAGACGAGCTCCACATCGGCGTGCTGGGGCGGTTGCTCGGGATTGAGCGGGTCGTGCAGACGCCGGCAGGTTCGGCACTCACGGCATGGACGGTCGATCTCTGCCGCCTCACATAAGGATCGTTGAACGATGCGCAGCGCGAGGTCTCGTTTGCCCACGCCGCCCGGACCGCTGATCAACAGGGCATGCGGCAAGCGGTCGGCGGCGAACATCGCACGGATCGTGCGGACGGCCGGCGTCTCCGCGTGCGGACCCCAACGCTGCCAGTCGGGCGCGGACGGCATCAGAGCTCCAGGGCGAGCAGGTCGTCGAGCGTCTGGCGGCGTCGGACGAGTTGGGCGTGGCCGTCGCGCACCATCACGATCGCCGGACGCAGGGCGAGGTTGTAGTTGCTCTCCATCGCGATCTGATAGGCGCCGCTGGCCGGGATCGCGACCAGCGCGCCGATCTCCAGCGGCGGCAGCGACGCGTCGCGCACCAGCACATCACCCGACTCGCAGAACTTGCCGGCGATCGTCGCGGTGCGGGTCGGCGCGGTGCGCATCTGCTCGGCGGCCGCGGCCTCGTACTGCGACTCGTACATCGCGGGACGGATGTTGTCGGCCATGCCGCCGTCGACCGTGACATAATCGCGCGTCTCGGGGATGTGCTTGCGGCTGACCACGGAGTAGAGCGCCACGCCCGCGCGTCCCACGACCGAGCGTCCCGGCTCGATGTGCACGTCCGGCATTGGCAGGCCGTGGCTGTCGCAGGCGGTGTGGATCGCATCGGCAATCTGCAGGGCATAGCGATCAGCCTCGGGAGCGGTGCGGTCGGCGGTGTAGGTGAGCGCCATGCCGCCGCCGGGCGAGAACTCGCGCCATTCGTAGCCGTGCCGCTCCTTCATCTCCGCCGCAAAGTCGGCGATCGTGGCGATGCCCTCGGCATACGGCTCGACGCTGAAGAGCGGCGATCCCAGATGGATGTGGAAGCCGGTCACGTCCAGAAATGGAGCCTCGAGCGCGCGCACCAGTCCCGCCTCGGCCTGGCCCGACGGCAGCGGGAAGCCGAACTTGCTGTCGCGCAGCCCCGTCGTCGTCTTGGCGTGCGTCCGAGCGTCCACGCCGGGTGTGATCCGCAGCATGATCCGCTGCGTACGCGCCCGCGTGCGGGTCAACTCGTCCAGCAGCGCCAGCTCGTCGTCGTTGTCCACGATGATCCGACCCACGCCGCAGTCCAGCGCATGATTGAGTTCCTCGCGAGTCTTGCCGTTGCCGTGGAAGCCGATCTGTTCAGGGTCCATCCCGCCGGCCAGCGCCACGTGCAGCTCGCCCGACGACACCACGTCCATCCCGAACCCTTCCGCCACGAGGATGCGGGTCAGCGCGGGACTCAGCCAGGCCTTGGCGGCGTAGTGGGCGCGCGATCCCGGCAGACGACCGCGGAAATCTCGCAGGTAGCTGCGGCAGGTCTCGCGAATCGTGTGCTCGTCGTAGATGTAGAGCGGTGTGCCAAACTCACGAGCGAGGTCCTGCACGCTGCAGCCGCCGATCGACAGCACGCCCTCGGCCGACGCGGCGGCGGTCAGCGGCAGCACATCGCGCAGCTGTGCGATCGGCTGTGCGCTCGGGGCGGTCGATTCTGTCGGCTCGGTGCTCATGACGCTTCCTGTCGGCTGGCTAGACTGAACTCCATCGCGGATGGTTGCTGAGCGAATGGCGATTGGGGAGCCCAATGAGTATGGAACTGCACGCGGAGTCGCGTCTGCTGCGAGTGTATTGGCGCTTGGTCGTGATGCAGATGTCATGGGGGCCGTTCGAGAACAACGCCTTCGTCCTGGTTGACAAGGGCAGCGGCGACGCCGCCATCATCGACGCCGTCGCCCAGCACGAGCTGGTCATCGCCGGCATCGAAGCATCCGGTTGCACGCCCAAAATGGTGCTCTTCACGCACTCCCATCCCGACCACATCAAGTCCTACAACGAACTGCGCGAATGGCTCGGTCCCAACGTCCCCTTCTACATGCACACGTCTGACACCGTCGCCGACGACCAGCACCCCTGGTTGGAGTCCGACCTGGAGATCGACATCCACATGGAAGGCGGCGAAACCGTCCTGCTCGGAGACACCGAGCTCGAGGTGCTGCACACGCCCGGCCACACGACCGGCTCCGTCTCCTACTACATCGCGGACGATCAGGACCCCTACTGCGTGGTCGGCGATACGCTGTTTCCGGGCGGTCCCGGCAACACGCGCGGGATGCCGCAGGTGACCCAGGAAGTGCGCAGCATTGTGACCAAGCTCTACGGACTGCCCGAGCACACGTTGACCTTCAACGGTCACGGCGACGACACCACGATCGGCGCGTCGATTGACGAGTTCGTCGCCGGTGCCATGGCCGGCTCGATTGCCCGCGACGACGCCTCGGGCGACACCACCTGGGGCGTGTCCTAGTGGCGCCGCAGACCGCGCCGCGCCACGGCCCTCAGATCTCCACGCTGGACAACGGCCTGCGGGTCATCTGCGAGCCGATGGCCTCGACCCGCTCGCTGGCGGTTGCGATGTACGTCGGCGCTGGATCCCAGTACGAGCAGGACGACCTGGCCGGCGTCTCGCACATGGTCGAGCACTGCCTCTTCAAAGGATCGCAGCTGTTTCCCTCAGCCGCGCAGATTTCCACCGCCGTCGAAGGCGTCGGCGGATACATCAACGCCGCCACCGACCGCGAATTGACCGTCTACTACGCGAAGGTGCCCGGCCCGGACTGGCAGACGGCGCTCGACGTGATCGTCGACATGGTCTCGCGTCCCCGCTTTCAACGCGACGAGCTGGAGAAGGAGCGCCTCGTCATCCTCGAGGAGCTCGCCCAGATCGAAGACTCGCCCTACCAGCTCGTCTCAGAGCTGATGTCGGAGGTCATGTGGCGCGGCACGCCGCTGGGCCGCGACATCGCCGGCACTCCGCAGTCTGTCCAGCAGATCCCCTTCGACGACGCCGTTGCGTATTGGCGCGGCCAGTACTCACCCGCCAACGCGCTGCTCTCCGTCGCCGGCGATGTCGATCCCGACGCCGTCCTGGCCCGCGTCTCCGAGCTGACGGCTGAATGGTCATCGAGCGAGACGTTGGAGCGTCGTCCGGCACCGATCGCGCGTGACGGCCAGCGCGTCGCCGTGCGTGAGAAGGACACCGAACAGACGCAGATCCAGATCGCGCTCCCGACGCTGCATTCCGAAGACCCCGATCGCTACGCGCTCGGCCTGCTGACCGCGCTGCTCGGCGACGGCATGAGCTCGCGGCTGTTTCTCAAGGTGCGCGAGGAACTGGGGCTGGTCTACGACATCCACGCAGGACTCTCGCTGCTGCGCGAGAGCGGCACGTTGCAGGTGGGCATGGGTGTCGACCCTGAAAACGCGGAGACCGCGCTGCGTGCCACGCTCAGCGAGCTCGCGCGGATGCGCGACGGCGTCTCGGAGGCAGAGCTGACCCGCGCCCGGCGGCTCGCGGCAGGCCGCATGTTGATCGACATGGAAGACACGCGCTCAGTCTCTGCCTGGAACGGCGGACAGATGATCTTGCACGACCGGCTCAACTCGGTCGATCTGACCACCGAGCGCTACCAGGCCGTCACGACAGAGGACATTGAGCGGCTCGCGCACCAGTTTCTGCGCGAAGACGAGCTGCGGCTCGCCGCTGTGGGGCCCGGCCTCAACGCAGAACACCTGCAGGAACTGCTGCGGTTCTAGGCCGCGGCCCGCCCGGTCACCACGTGGCGGCGGATTGCCTTGACCACCTGCTGGAAGCCGCGCTCGAGGATCGTCGTCCCAGCAAAGTCTGGGACCTCGCTTGCGGTTTGTGTCGCTGGCCAGGCGAGATTCCAGACAAGCTGGAATGACGATGGGGGCTGGAATGACGATGGGGGCTGGAATGACGAACCCTGGAGAACGGACCGCGCCGCCACGCAGCACCGCTCTGACACATCTGCACCGTTACGGTGAACAGACCCTAGGCCGCGGCCCGCCTGGTCACCACGTGGCGGCGGATTGCCTTGACCACCTGCTGGAAGCCGCGCTCGCTGCCGGGCAGCATCAGCAGGTTCCAGAAGCCGTGAATCTGGCGCAGGTGACGCTGGAAATCCACCGCGACGCCGGCCGCCTCGAGCCGCTCGGCGTAGGCCTCGCCCTCGTCGCGCAGTACGTCGTGCTCAGCGGTCAACACCACCGCCGGCGGCAACCCTGACAGGTCGGGCGTGTGCAACGGCGATGCGTCCGGCTCCGTCCGCTGCGCGGCCTCCGGCACGTAGTGGTCCCAGAACCAGACCATCGCCTCGCGGGTCAGCACCAGCGCATTCTCGGGGTCGACGTACGACGCGCGCTCGAAGTCACAGTCGGTGACTGGGTAGATCAGGATCTGCAGGGCAATCTCGGGTCCGCCGCGATCACGCGCGCGCACGGCCATCACGGCCGACAGATTGCCGCCGGCGCTGTCGCCCGCGACGAACAACGGCACATCGGACCCGGCGATCTCCGACACATGCGCCGCCGCCCACTCGAGCGCGGCGTAGGAGTCATCCACGGCGACCGGGTAGCGATGCTCGGGCGCTTTGCGGTAATCGACCAGCACCACGGCGCACGAGGTGCGTTCCGCGAGCTTGGTGCCCAGCGCGTGGTACTCGTCGATGTTGCCCAGCACCCAGCCGCCGCCGTGGTAGTAGACGATCACGCCCTGCGGATCGTCAATCGGAACCAGCACGCGGACGCGGAAGCTGCCGTCGCCGCTGTCGATGGTGTGGTCTTCGGTCCGCGCCATGCGAGCGGTCGGGCCGGCCATCTCGGCGAGCGCACCGCCGAAGGCGCGCGCCTCTTCGGGAGACATCTCGTGCAGCGGCTTCGCGTCCGGGTCGGCGTTCTCCGCCATCGTCTGCAGCAACATCGCCGTCTGCGGATCCAGTGCCATCGTGTCCTCCAGTTCAGTCGCGATCCGTTCGCGCCGATTATCGCAGACGCGCCGCATTCGAGCCGCATTCGAGCTGAGCAGCGCCATATGCGCCCTATGCGTGCCCTATGCGTGCAGCGCTTCTCCACGATGCAGCCTCGACGCCGTGTCGTAGGTCTGACCCATCGATCGCACGGTCGGCGCGTGCGCCGTGAGGAAGCGGCTGGCCCCGATCAGGACGTCGTCGGCTTCGGGACGGTCCCGAAAGCGGTCGGCCAGGCGCAGCGCGGCGTCGTAGATTTGGAACGAGTGGAAGCCGGCGTCCTCGCGCAGCAGCGCTGTGCCGAGCACGCGCCCGACCTCGTCCTTGAGCCCGGCGGCGAGCAGATCGGCCACGGCCTGCGCCGTCTCGTCCACCTGCTGCTGACGGTCGAAGCGGTCCAGCACGTCGTCGGTCGAGGAGGAGCCGCCGTTCGGCTCGGGACGCGGCTGTCGCGGCATGTTCAGGAACCGCTCCAGGTAGACGGACGCCGCGCCGTCCAGGATCGCGCGGGCCAACTCTCGCGACGGCGCGCGCTGCATCGCTCGGTCGACCGCGTTGGTGTACGTGAACGTGTGATGGACCGTGTTCCAGTCGCCAAACTCGTTGGACGTGTGGAAATGCAGCGGACGCCTGGCCGCGGCGTAGGCCACCGCCGCGCTGAGCTCGGTCAGCGGCGCCCCGGCGCGGGCCGCGTCAACAATCCCGCGCAGCGACTGCGCGGGCGGATCATCCAGGATGGACTCGGCCAGCGGACGGTGCGCGTCCCACGATTGATCGCGCTCGCCTCCGACGGCCAGCGCGTCGTCCAATGCATCGCCCGCTTCGTCCAGCAAACGCGGCAGGTCGACCGGATGCTGCCAGGCCGAGGTCTCTTCCATCCGCTGCGCGCCGGTGATGGTCGGAATCACCGAGCTGAGCACGTCTGGCGCATCGTCCCAGCCGACGGCGTCGAGCAACTCGCAGGCCTTGTTGGCAAAATCGAGCGTGTGTCCGACGTCCATGAACGTGTGATCGGTCGACGCCGCGAAGAGCAAGTCGGCCAGCTGAACCTCGTCGAGACCGGCCGCGGCCGCCGTGCGCAAACATCGCTCGGCCGCATCTCGCGAACGCACATCCGCGAACCGACGGAACCAGGTGCGGAACTGCTCGGGCCGATCTTCGTCGGTCTGCAGCGCAGCAATGTCGAAGTCAGGCGGCTCGCCCTGCGTGCTGCGCGCGACGTGCACGACGCCCTGATAGAGCGCGCGCGGCCGATCGGCCGGGTCGAGCTGCGCCTGCACGTTGGCCATCGCCGTGAGGATTGACAGCCCGCTGGACCAGCCGGCCGCGCGGTGCTTGACGCCGAAGCGCGCGGCGGTCGAAAGCACGACATCCTCGCGGCCCGCCTCGCACAGGGCGATCACCGACTTGGCGATCACCAACCGCAGGTTCTGCTCCAGACCCTCCGACAGCTTGCGGGTGGCGTGCGTCACGGCTTCCTCTTCGACCGGATCGGGGTCCAGCCAGACCTCGCCGTCGCGCACCTCCGCACGGAACGCCGCCACGTCGTCGGCGAACAGATCGAACGCGCAGCCGCCCGAGAGGTCGAACTTGGCGTGGTGCCAGTGGCAAGTCAAGATGCCGTCTGCGACCGTGCCCTGACTGAGCGGGAAGCCCATATGCGGACAGCGGTTGTCGACCGCGAAGACTTGCTCGCGATGCCAGAAGACGGCCGCCGTCCGCGCGCCGGTCGAGACGACACGCACGCCCTCCTGCTGCAGTTCTTCGAGTGCGCAGACATGGACTGTGGCATTCATCGTTCGGCTCCGATCGTCTTCTGGCAGGCTATCGATTTGGCAGGTCCCCGCGCCTGCGGAGGGATAGAGGTAGGGAATCTCGCTCGCTGCTCAGCGCCCCCCCCTCTAACTCCCCCCGCAAGCGGGGGGAGGATTGAGCGAACACCTTCCCCGCAAGCGGGGGGAGGATTGATCCGAATCGCCTACTCTACGCAGCATGGCGACCGCGACGAGCTCGAGTGGCGCTCATCTTGTTGGCAGCGTGCCGCTCGCCGATAGCGAAGCGGTGTTTCGCGCGGCGTCTGAGCGATTGGGCGCACATCTCAGCCGCATCCCCGATGGCGAAACCGGCGTCCGCACCAACTGGATTCAGTGGCAGTTTCCACTCCTGGTGGAGATGCCAGAGCTCGAGCCCGCGGACGAACCAGACAGCGGGTTCGGTCCGCGCCTGCAGCTGGCCGCGGGCGTCAGCGGGGACGAGCTGCGCTTTCCCGAGCTCGGCTACGCCCAGGCGGCGCTGGAGTCGTGGCAGGTCTTCTCCAGGCTGCAGGACGAGGGAGTGATCGCAGCTGATGCCAGATTCCAAGTCAGCCTGCCGACTCCGCTCGCGGTGACGCACTTGCGCATCGTCCCGCGCGACCAGCCAGCCATCGAAGAGGCGTACGAGCGTCAGATGCTGGCTGAGCTTGATCAGGTGCTCGACGTCGTGCCGCACGATCGGCTCGCGATCCAATGGGATACGGCGGTCGAGTTCGCCCTGCTGGAGGGGCTGCTGGAGTCGTTCCTGACTGAGCCGCTCGACGAGATCGTTGAGCGTCTCGCGCGATTGGGCGACGCCGTGCCTGAGCCGGTCGAGCTCGGCTATCACCTCTGCTACGGCGATGTGCAGCACGCGCACTTCATTGAGCCGCGCGACGCCGGCAAGCTCGCCGATGTCGCAAGTGGCGTGATTGCGCGATTGGTGCGTTCTGGTCGAGCGCTCAACTGGTTGCACCTGCCCGTGCCGCGTGATCGCTCTGACGCCGCCTACTTCGCGCCGCTGCGGGATGTCAGGTTGCCGAAGGACGCGGCGCTCCAGCTCGGGCTCGTCCATCTCAGCGATGGATTGGACGGCGCTCGTCGGCGGATCGCGGCCGCGCGAACAGCTGTGTCAACCTTCGGCGTGGCGACGGAGTGCGGGTTTGGCAGGCGCGCGCCAGAGACGATCCCGGACCTGCTCGACTTGCACGCCGCCGTCTGCGAGGAACTCCCCTCTCCCCCTGGAGAGAGCTAGGGTGAGGTGCTGATGACGACCGAAGTGGACCAGAGCGGTTGGCAGACGACGCCAGACGGGATTCCGATTCCGCCGCCGGGACCGGATGACGTGCTGTACGACTCGTCCGACGGCGTGGGACGAATCACGCTCAATCGTCCGCTGGTGCTGAACGCGATCAACCGCAACGTGACCCGCCTGCTCGACACCGCGCTGGACCAGGCAGAAGCGGACGAGGACGCCCGCGCGATCATCCTGACCGGCGCGGGCCGCGCGTTCTCCGCCGGCGGCGACCTCTGGTCGTCGCTCTATCCCGATGACGATCCGGCGCCCAGCTCGATCGATGTGATGATGCGCATCTGGTCGTTCCCCAAGCCAATCATCGCCGCCGTGCGCGGCCACGCGGTCGGTCAGGGCTGCGAGTTGGCCGGCGTCTGCGACCTGACCGTTGCATCGGAGACGGCACGGCTGGGAGAGATTCAGATTCGCCACGGCTTCGGCGTGCCCGTCCTGATCACTCCGTTCCTGACGGGCCAGAAACAGGCCAAAGAGGTGCTGCTGCTGGGCGAGGCGATTGGCGCCGAAGACGCGCTGCGGGTGGGACTCGTCAATCGCGTCGTGCCCGATGACGAGCTCGAATCCGCGGCCGAAGAGATGGCCCGCAAGCTCGCCGCGCTGCCGCCCGCCGTCGTCCGACTGAACAAGCGCCTCGTCAATCTCGTCTACGAGCAGATGGGCCTCTTGGACGCCGTCCACTACCGAGACAACGACACGTTGCGCGATCTGTTGGCCGCCGAGGACGACGTGGGCGCTGGACGCCAGCGCGTCCGCGAAGAGCAGGGCTGGGAAGCCTTCAAGCGCGAACGCGACCGCGGCTATTCGCAAACATAAGCAAACGAGACAGCGAGGAGACGTCCGCCATGCCCACGATCGACTGCCAGGTGCACGCCTACGACCGTAACGACGAGCACAACTACCGCGCCGTCTTGGCCGGACCGCAGGTCGTCAGCGGCGATGACATGGTGGCCGCGATGGACGCCGTCGGCGTCGACGGCGCGCTGCTGATCTCGCCCTTCACGATATATGGCTACGATTCGAGCTACTGCGAGGGCGTCGCCGAGCAGTATCCCGACCGCTTCGGCTTGATCGCGCCGTTCGACCCCAACTCGGACACCGTCGCGGCCGATGTCGAGGCGTGGGCCGCTCGGCCGGGCGTCGTGGGCGCGCGGATCGTGCTGGCCTTCGAGGGCGTCGACGCCGATCATCCTGGACTCGCGCACGTGCTCGATGCCGGCGCTCGCGGCGGCATTCCGATCAACGTCCTCTGCTGGGGTCAGCTGCCGATCCTGGCCGAACTCGCGCGGCGGCATCCGGACACGCAGATCGTGATCGACCATGTCGGACTGCGCCAGCCCTTCCAGCCGCCCGCGCCCGATGATCCCTGGTCCGATGTGGACGATGTCGTCGCGCTCGCCCAGTACGACAACGTGGCGATCAAGATCTCAGGCGCCTGCACGCTCTCCCACGAGCCTTTCCCCTACCGCGACATCTGGCAGCCGCTGCATCGCATCTTCGAGGCCTACACGCTCGAGCGCTGCTTATGGGGCACCGACTGGACGCGCGCCACCAACCTGCTGACCTACGAGCAGGGCGTCGAGGCGTTCCGCGTCACCAATACGCTCTCGGACGACGACCGGGCCGTGCTCATGGGCGGCGCGCTCGAGCGCATCTACGGCTGGTCGCCGGCAAACGGTTAGGCGCGAGATGTCACGGGTCACAGAGGTACTGGCGCAGCTCGAGGACGTTGGCACCGCGCAGAATCGCAAGGTCTACGCCCGCCACGGCGCGGCCGAGCCGATGTTCGGCGTCAGCTACAAGGAGCTGGGGCGGATCGGCAAGCCGCTGCGGGGCGACCACGACCTCGCCGACGCGCTCTGGCGCAGCGGCATCCACGATGCCCGCGCCCTGGCGCTGCGCATCGCCGATCCGGCGCAGCTGACCGCTGAGCGGGTACACGACTGGCTGTCGGCGGTGGACAACTACGTGCTCGCCGAGGAGCTGGGACGGCTGGTCTCCCGCAGCGGCCTCGCGCGCGAGATCAGCGACGCCCTGCGCGATCTCCCCGCAGAGTGGCCTGCCTCACTCGGCTGGTTCATCGTCGCCTGCACCGCGGAGGATGCGGAGGTCTGGAGCGTGGACGATCTCCGACTCCTGCTGCGGCAGATTCGCGAGGAGCTGGCTGATCGACCCAACCGCGTCAGGCACGAGATGAACGCCGCGTTGATCGCCATCGGACTGCGCGACGGCAATCTGCGCCGCTCGGTCTTCGCCGTCGACCGGGCCGTCGGCCCGATCGTCGTCGACCACGGTCAGACGGGCTGCAAGACGCCCGCGATCACGCCCTACATCGAACGCACGCTGGCGCATCGCGAGTCTCGGAGCGCCCAGCGGCCGTCGCGGCGGAAGCGGAAGCAGGCGGCCTCGTAGCGAGCGCACGCCGCTCTGTTCCGTAAGTGACAACCAGAGACCACGCGCGCCGTGCAGCCAATCAATCGATAAGATCGGCCCATGAGCGACACGCAGAGCAGGCCACTGACGCAGCTCACCCTGCGCGACCGACATGCGGCCGCGGGCGCGAAGTTCGCGCCGTTTGCCGGCTGGGAGATGCCGCTCCAGTACGAGGGCATCGTCGCTGAGCACCACGCCGTCCGCGAACGGGCCGGAGTCTTCGACGTCTCGCATTTGGCCCGAGCCTGGGTCGAGGGACCCGACGCGGCGTCCCTCTTGCGCTCGGTCACCACCTTCGACGTGACCTCGCTGCCCGAAGGACGCGCCAGCTACTCGCTCTACTGCAACGCCGACGGCGGCATCGCCGACGATGTCTTCATCTACCACCTGTCCGGCGATCGCTGGCTCGTCATCCACAACGCCGCCAACGCAGAGGCGGACTTCGAGCGCCTGCGCTCGGTCGCCGGCGACGCCGCCGCTGAACGCACGTCGGGCAGCGTCATGCTCGCCGTGCAGGGTCCGCACGCGCTGGGGATATTGGAGACGGTGCTCGGCCCGCGGGTCGCGGCGCTGGCGCCGCGCGACTGCGCCGAGATCAGCTGGCGCGGCGCCCAGATTCTGATCGCGCGGACCGGCTACACGGGCGAAGACGGCGGCGAGTGCATCGTCGAGGCGGCGCTCGCCGGCGAGCTCTGGGACGCGCTGATCGCGAACGGTGTGCAGCGGCCGGACTCGGCGCGCGCGACACGCTGCGGCTCGAGGCCGCGCTGCCCCTGCACGGTCACGACATCGACGCCGCAACCCATCCCTTCGAGGCGGGCCTCGGGTTCGCGGTCAGCCTCGACGACGGCGCCGACTTCACTGGCCGCGACGCGCTCGTCCAGCTCAAGGATCAGCCGCGCACGCGCCGCCTGGCTCATCTGGCGACGACCGGGCGCGGCGTCATCCGCGCCGGCATGGATGTCCGCGATGAGACCGGCACGGTCGTCGCCCAGCTCACCAGCGGCGCGTTCAGCCCTTGCCTGAAGCTTGGCATCGGCATGGCCTATCTGCCCGCTGGATTGGCCAAACGCGGCACGTCGCTGAGCATCGACGTGCGCGGCCGATCTGTCCCGGTCGAGGTCGTGCGCCGACCGTTCTACCGCAAATCTGGATAAGCGCAGCGAACAGCGAAGGAGTCGCGACGATGCCCGCCAACGTACCCGACGACCTGCACTACACCCAGGACCACGAGTGGCTGCGGCGCAGCGCCGACTCCGGCGAGGTCACGATCGGGATCACCGACTTCGCGCAAGAGCAGGTCGGCGATGTCGTCTACCTGGAGCTGCCCGCGCCCGGCAGCGCGCTGACGGCCGGCGAACCCTTTGGCGAGATTGAATCGGCCAAGACGGTCGCCGAGCTGTTCGCGCCGATCTCGGGCGAGCTGATCGAGGCCAACGCTGAGCTCGAAGATCGGCCGGAGCTGGTCAACGAGTCGCCCTATGACGACGGCTGGATCGTGCGCGTGCGATGCAGCGACCCCGCAGAGCTGGACGGCTTGATGGACGCCGCAGCCTACCTCGCGCAGCTGCCGGAGGATTAGCGGTGGCCGGCCCCAGCACGACCGACTTCGGATCGCCGCATCCGTACATCCCCGCGACCGACGCCGACCGCGCGCGCATGCTTGCGCGGATCGGAGTGGACCGCATCGACGACCTGTTCGCGGATCTGCCGAGCGCTGCGCGCGACCCCGAGATTGCGCTGCTGCCGCCGCTCAGCGAACCGGAGCTGATCGCGCTGCTGGCCGATCGCGCGTCAGAGAACAGCGCGACGTCGCGGCCCAGCTTTCTGGGCGCCGGCGCCTATCGGCGATCCGTCCCGGCGATCGCCGCACACCTCGCCGGACGCTCCGAGTTCGCCACCGCATACACGCCCTACCAGCCCGAGATCAGCCAGGGCACCCTCCAGTCCGGCTTCGAGTACCAGTCCGTGGTCTGCGAGCTGACCGGCATGGACGTGTCCAACACGGGCCTCTACGACGCCGCCAGCGCGACCGCCGAAGCCTGCCTGCTCGCCGTCCGCGCCACCAAACGCCAGGCCGTCGCGCTGCTCGAACCAATCCATCCAGGCATTGCCGATGTCGTCCGCACCTACGCGCGCGGCGCGCGGTTGCGGATCGATCAGATCGACTCGACAGATGCCGTCACCGACGATCATGCCTGCCTGGTCGCGCAGCAGCCGAACTTCCTGGGCGGCATCGTCGACCTCGAGCCGCTCGCTGAGGCCGCGCATCAGCAGGGAGCGCTGCTCGTCGCGGTCGCCGATCCGTTCGCGCTCGGTCTGCTCCGCGCGCCCGGCGACGCCGGCGCGGACATCGTGACTGGCGAGGGCCGCGATCTCGCCGGCGGCCCCGCCTACGGCGGACCGTCGCTGGGCTTGTTCGCCGCCCGACAACAGTTCCTGCGCCAGATGCCCGGCCGAATCGTCGGCCAGACGCGCGAGCTGCACGCAGCCGACGGCGGTCAACCGCGCACGGGCTACGTGCTCACGCTGCAAGCGCGTGAGCAGTTCATTCGACGCGAACGCGCCACCTCCAACGTCTCGACCGCGCAATCGCTGATCGCGCTGTCTTTCACCATCGCGGTGCAGGCGCTCGGACCGCAGGGGCTGCGCGATGCCGCGCTGCTCTGCTACCAGAAATCGCACGATGCCGCCCGCCGCATCGCCGCGCTCGACGGCTATGAGGTCACCAGCCGAGACCCCTGGTTTCAGGAGTTCCTGGTGCGCGGCCCGTTGCCCGCGCCGCAGCTCCTGGCACAGCTCGACGAGCACGGAATCAGCGCTGGCCTGGATGTCTCGGATCGCAACGAGCCGGAAGCCCGCGACGCCTGGCTCTGCTGCGTGACGGAGGCCACGCCCGCCGCCGATGTCGACGCCCTCGTTGCGGCGCTCTCTCTGGTCGGCGGCGAGACGGACGGTGGATCGTGACGGCGCCGCGACCGTCAGCCGCCGACGCGGGCGCGCGCTTGAGCTTCGATCGCGGTGCGCCTGGTCGGCGGGCGGTCGATGTCCCCCGCTGGCCGAACGAGCAGACGCCGCTGCCAGACGCCGCCCTGCTGAGAGATGGCGTCCGCCTGCCCGAGCTGAGCCAGGGCGAGCTGGTCCGCTACTACACCGAGCTGTCCGTCATGAACTACGGCATCGACTCGGGCACGTATCCACTGGGATCGTGCACGATGAAGTACAACCCGAAGGTCAACGACCTCGTTGCGTCTGCAGCGGGCTTCTCGGACGCGCATCCGCTCGCGCCGATCGACGGGATGCAGGGAACACTGCGGACGCTGCTGGAGCTGCAGCGCGGACTCGGCGAGCTGACCGGCTTGCCGCACGTCAGTCTCGCGCCCGCGGCTGGCGCGCAGGGCGAGCTGGCCGGCGCGCTGATGATCGCCGCCGCGCTCGACGCACGCGGCGAGCTTGATCAGCGTCGACGCATCCTCGTGCCCGACTCCGCGCACGGGACCAATCCCGCCACGGCCGCGATGGCCGGCTTCACCGTCACCCAGATTCCCACCGCCGCCGACGGTTCGCTCGACCGCGCAACGGTCGAGCGCGAGCTCGACGACACGGTCGCCGCGGCGATGGTCACCGTCCCCAACACGCTCGGGCTCTGGGAGCATGGCATCGAGGATGTCGCAGAGCTCATCCACAATGCCGGCGCTTATCTCTACGCCGACGGCGCCAACTTCAACGCCATCATGGGACGTGCCCGTTACGGCGACCTCGGCTTCGATGTCGCTCACCTCAACCTGCACAAGAGCTTCAGTACGCCCCACGGCGGCGGCGGACCCGGCGCCGGGCCGGTCTGCTGCTCCGACGAGCTCGCGCCATATCTGCCCACGCCGATCGTCGCAGAGGGCGATGACGCGGTCCAGCTCGCGACGCCGCAGCGAAGCATCGGCAGGATGCAGCAGTTCCACGGCAACGTCGGCGTCTTGCTGCGCGCCTACGCCTACATGCGCGCGCTGGGACTGGATGGCTTGCGCGCCGTCTCGGGACAGGCAGTGCTCAACGCCAACTATCTCCGCGCGCTGCTGCACGGACACTACGACCTGCCCTACGACCGTCCCGTCCTGCACGAGGTCGTGTTTTCCGGCTCCCGCCAGAAGCGTGAGCACGGTGTACGCACCTATGACATCGCCAAACGACTGATCGACCACGGATTCCACCCGCCCACGGTCTACTTCCCGCTGATCGTCGAGGAAGCGTTGATGCTCGAGCCAACCGAAACCGAGCCGCCGGAAGCGATCGAGGCGCTGGCCAACGCCCTGATCGCGATTGCGGAAGAGTCGGCGTCCGACGCGGACGCGCTCCACAGCGCGCCGCACGATGCCCCGATCGGCCGCCTCGACGAGACGGCCGCCGCGCGCAAGCCGATCCTGCGCTGGACGCCGACGGAGGAGTCATGACCGACGCAGACCTCACGCACAACGAGGCGTCGACCGAGCGGCTGCGGGATATGGTGAGCGGCCTCTCAGACGACGACCTCGGCGCGGATCTCGGCGGCGGCTGGACGGTCTCCCACGCGCTCTGGCACATCGCCTTCTGGGACGCGCGGCAGTCGGCGGCGCTGATGTGCATGGAACTGGGCGAGCCGTTTCCCGCCGAAGACCGCGCCACCAACCTGACGCTGGACGCGACGGCTGCGGTGATCAATCCGCGCGCCGCAGCCGAAGCCGCCGTGGCGGCGGCGGCCGATCTCGACGCCACCCTCGAGTCGCTGTCGGCCGCGCAGCGCGAGGCGCTCCGAGCGGACGGCTTCGGCTACGTCATCGCCCGGCACACCCACCGCAACGAGCACGCCAACCAAATCGCGCGCACCCTCAACCGCTAGCCACGCCCAGCCTCACAACGTCCGTCATTCCAGCTTGTCTGGAATCCCGCCTGGCCAGAAGCGCGCAGAGGGAGCGAGGTCCCAGACTCCGCTGGGACGACGGACGACGTGTCAGTCCAGCCCCCACCGTCATTCCAACCCTCCACCGTCATTCCAGCTTGTCTGGAATCCTGCTTGGCCAGAGCCGCGCAGAGGGAACGAGGTCCCAGACTCCGCTGGGACGACGGACGACGGCTGCGCTGGGACGACGGACGACGGCTGCGCTGGGACGACGGAAGACGGCCGCGCTGGGACGACGGACGACGGATGACGATCCGCGACTGGCCCTAGCCGCGACCGTAGAGGGGCATTGTGGTTGCCATCACCGTGATGAATGGCACGTTTGCGTCCAGCGGCAGGTTGGACATGTAGAGCACCGCGTCTGCGACGTGCTCGACGTCGAAGGTCGGCTCTGGTCTGCGCTCGCCGCTCGGTTGCGGGACGCCGCGGCCCATTGCTGCGGTCATCGGCGTCTCCGCGTTGCCGATGTCGATCTGACCCGCGGTGATGTTGAAGCCGCGACCATCCAGGATCGTCGATTTGGTCAGACCCGTCAGCGCGTGTTTGGTCGACGTGTACGGCGCCGAGTTGGGACGCGGCCGATCGGCGGAGATCGAGCCGTTGTTGATGATCCGTCCGCCCTGTGGGTCCTGCGCCTTCATCATCCGCAGCGCCTCTTGCGTGCAGAGGAACGGCCCGGTCAGGTTCAGATCGACCACGCCCTGCCATTGTTCCAGCGTCAACTCCTCCATCGGGATCGCCGGCGATCCACCGCCCGCGTTGTTGAACAACATGTCGAGCCGACTGAAGCGTTCCCGCACTTGTTGGAAGAGTGACGCGATTGATTCAGGTTCAGTCACATCGCTGACCACAGCCAACGCACGATCGGCGTCGCCGCCGGCCAGGCTCAGCGTTTCCGCAAGTCGTTCCCCTCGACGCCCGGAGATGGCCACCGACCAACCGTCGCGCAGCAGCGCCAGCGCTGACGCCCGCCCCACGCCCGATCCACCGCCGGTGATCAGCGCCACCCTGGGTTGCTCGCCATGATCCGCCATTGTGCTCACTCCTGCCCCGCTTAGTCTTGGCTCAGTCTTGGTTCAGTCTTGCCGGGCGGGCGGCGCGATCCCATAGGCACGCGCCCACTCCAGTCCCGCCATCGTGTCGCCGCGAGGCCGATACTCGCAGCCGACCCATCCTGCGTAGCCCAGCTCATCGAGCCGCTGCAGGACGTATGGGTAGTTGATCTCTTGATCGGCATCGGGCTCGCAACGGGCGGGCACGCCGCTGATCTGGATGTGATCAATCCTTTGCAGCTGCGCCGCAATCGTGTCGACGAGGCGGCCCTCCATCAGCTGCATGTGGTAGCAGTCGTACTGCAGACGCACGTTGCGCCGACCGACCCGCTCGATGATCCGCAGCGCCTGACGGGTCGAGGTCAGCGCGTAGCCCGGATGGTCCAGCGTGTTGAGCGGCTCGAGCATGATCGTGACCGCCGCAGCCGCGGCCGCGTCAGCCGCCCAGCGGACGTTCGCGACCAGCGTGTCTTCGGCGCCTTCAGCATCTGCGGCGTCGCTGACGCCCGCCAGGCAATGAATGCGGGGACAGTTGAGCGCCTCGGCGTAGGAGAGCGCGGTCATCACGCTGGCTTGGAAGGCGTCTGCCTTGCCCTGCACGGCGGCCAGCGCGGCCGGCGTGTTGATCAGCACCACCTCAACGTCAGCGTCGTGCGCGGCGGCGGCGAGGTCCTGCGCCGACGCCTCATACGGCGCCTGGATTTCGACCGCTCGGAATCCGCAGGCCGCGGCCAGCTGAAATCGCTCCAGCAGCGGCGCTTCGTTGAACATCCACGAGATGCTGGCGGCGAGCTTCGGCATGCGGCCATGCTAGACGCCCACCGCGTCGTTCCTCATCTCAGACCTGGTGTCAGATAGCCTGTGCCCATTGCCCAACAGCCGGTACGCCTGGAAAGTCTGGAAGCCTGCCATGCCGCGTCAGATTCGATCCACTGTCACCAGCGGCGGAGAGCTGCGGCTCGATATCGCCGACGTCCCCACGCCCGAGCCCGGCCCCAACGATGTCGTCGTCCGCGTCGAGGCCGCGCCGATCAACCCGTCCGACCTCGGCCTGCTGATCGGCCCTGCCGACATGAGCCAGGCCGCGGTCTCCGGAACGGCGGACGATCCCGTGGTCACGGCGCCGATTCCCGAGGCGCTCGTGGCCTCGCAAGCCGCCCGCTTCGACGAACCGATGGCCTGCGGCAACGAGGGCGCGGGCGTGGTCGTGCGCGCTGGATCGAGCGACGAGGCGCAAGCGCTGATCGGCAAGACCGTCGCCCTGATCGCCCGCGAGATGTACGCGCAGGAACGTGTCGTGCGCGCCCGCGACTGCCTCGTCCTGCACGACGGCACGACGCCGGCCGAGGGCGCGTCGTGCTTCGTCAATCCGCTCACGGTGCTGGGCATGGTCGAGACGATGCGGCTGGAGGGTCACACGGCGCTCGC
>JAJDZG010000143.1 GCA_022824765.1 Dehalococcoidia bacterium
CGCGGGCCAACCAGGTCGGCCGTGAAGGCGTTGCGAGCCGGCCCCATCAGGACGAAGGTGAAACCGAGCACCATCATCATCAGGAACATCAGCGGCAGCGACATCAGATCGAGCGCCAGCAACAGCCCGGTCAGCACGAGCATCGACGCGCCCATGCCTTGTCCGAAGACGATCAGCCTCTTGCGATTGACCCGATCCGCGATCACCCCACCGAACGGCGCAAGCAGCATCGCGAGCCCGACTCCGCTGCCGATCAATCCCACCGCCGTGTTGTTGCCTGAGAGGTCATAGGCGACGATCGCCATGACCATCATCATCATCATGTAACCGAAGGTGGCGAACATCGTGCCGCCGAAGAGCACGCGAAAGTGCCGATCCTCCAGCGCCGCAAAGGTGTGCTGACGCCAAGTCGAGACTGCCGAGAACGTCGAGATAGTTCGCGCCATGCGAACAGTCTACGTCCGAGCCGCTCCCCTGACTGTTCCCGTGACTATTGACCGTGACCATTGACCATGCGCCTATACGCTGAGCCAATGCGCCAAGCTGCGGGCAACTGGCAGGTCTGGATCCTCGTGCTGATTGCCGGCGGAGTGATCGCCGCCGGCGTCTGGGCCTTCGAGCAAGAGAAGCCGCCGCGTTGGATCGACCTCGAAATCGGTGTCCGACACATCGAGGATCAGCGCGCCGAGATCGCCGTGCGCGAAACCGACCACCTCGGACTCGAACACGTCTACGAGATCAAACGCGCCGAGGTCGATTACTCGCTCGAACACCGCCCCCGATCGCTCTACAGCGAGCCAATCAACCTCTCCAACGACCGCCGCAATCAGCCCTCCAAAGCACGCGTCACCATTCGCGGCTGGGCCGACGACGACATCCGCCTCGGCGTCCGCCTGGTGCGTCCCAACGGCAAGTGGGGCGGCACCCGCTTCCCGCGCAACGGACCCGTCACGCTCGAGGAAGTACAGAGTCCCCAGTGGACCTGGCTGCCGCCGCTCGCGGTCAACGTGCTCTACCACCAGCCGCTCGTCACCGGCATCCGCCTGCTCGTCTACATCGCCGGCGGACTGGTCATCCTCTGCGGCAGCTGCTGGCTCTTCTGGCGCTTCGTCCTCAACCGCTAACCACCCTCCCGCCCAGCCACGCCACCCAATCGCCCCCACCGGCACACCAGCCCCCACCGTCACACCAGCCCCCACCGTCATTCCAGCTTGTCTGGAATCCCGCCTGGAATCCTGCCCGACCCGAGGCGCGCGCAGAGGGAACGAGGTCCCAGACTACGCTGGGACGACGGACGAAACGTCATTCCAGCTTGTCTGGAATCTCGCCTGGAACCCCGCCCCAATCTGGGACGCACCCCACTTACTGTGAACAGCCCCTACGCCTGACCAACCTGGTAGATCGTCCGATGACGCAGGCGCGCCACGTCCACGCCCGACTCATCCGAGATCGTCACGTCCAGCACCATGTACTCGTGCTGCTTGCGTCGGAATCCGTCCGAGACATGCCCCGACACCGTCAGCGTCTGACCCGCGAGCGCCGGCCGCAGCATCTGAATCTGGCTGCCCGCGTGAATGCCCGCCGGATACGTGTACGTGTGATGCGTCAGCCGCACGCAGCGCCCCGCAATCCAGCCCGGATGCAGCCGCGCGCCCGAACCGCGCCATCGAGCATGCGGGTCCCGCGCAAACGCGTCAGCGTACTCGGCCGCGTCATCGAGCGACATCGGCACCGCCATCGCCGGCAAGTCCTCACCGATCGGCAGGCTCTGCGGCGTCAACAGCGTCGGCGGATCAGCCGGCGCCGACACTGCGCGGTTCCCGGCCACCACCAGCTCCGACAGGAACGCCGCCTCACCCAATCCCGCGTTGCCCGCAATGCAGACCTCGCCCGACTCCTTCGCCATCGTGAACTCGACCCCATTGTCGGTCGCCGTCACCCGCGTGGTGATCTCGTCGCCGGGATAGACCGGCCGGCGCAGACGGAAATCGATCCAGCCCCTGTCCAGCCAATCCTCGCCCAGCGCCTCAATCAGCGCGGGCACCGCCCACGAGTACACCGTCACGCCGCCGACCAGCGCGCCTTGAAACCCAAACTGCGCCGCGCCCTCGGTCGAGTGGATGATGTTCGAGATGTTCAGCGAATCCTCGCCATCGAGGAACGCGGTCGTGGATCGCTCGATCGTCGGTGTGGTCATCCTCTGGCTCCTCGTCTCGCTACACGCGCGGTGCGACCTGGTAGATGGTCGGCTGCCGCATCACCGCGAGGTCGCGGCCATCCGCCGAGCTGAGCGTGATGTCCAGCACGGTGTACTCGTGTCCCTTGCGTTGATAGGTGTCCGCGAAGCGTCCGCTGACCAGAAACTGCTGGTCGGGACGCGCCGGCGCCAGATGCTGGACTTGGCTCGACACGTGGATCGACGTGTACCGCCACGTATGCGCCAACAGCTGGTTCGCCCGATGGCAAATCCAGCCCGGATGCACATAGCCGTCCGCCGAACCCCAACGCGAATGCGAATCCCGCGCAAACTCAGCCGCATACGACGCGCTGTCGGCCGCGCTGACCTCAATCTCCATCGCCGCGAGATCGGCGCCCGGCGGAAGCAACGCCGGTGTGATAAACGGCCGCTGATCGGGCATCGGCACCGGCGTGCGGTCCGACGCTGACGTAACCTCGCTCGCAAAGTCGGCGATGCCCAGTCCCGCGCTGCCGCGAACCGCGACCTCGCCCGTGCCCTTCACCATCTCGAACGACGCCTCGCCCTCGCGCAACTCCACGCGGGTCGTCATCTGATCGCCGGGATAGACCGGCCGACGCAGCTGGAATTCAACCCAGCCCTCGTCCATCCAGCCCTCGCCCAGCGCCTCAATCAGCGCCGCCGCCGACCATGAATAGACCGTCACCCCGCCGACCAGCGGACCCGTGTAGCCAAATCGGGCTGCGCCTTCCGTCGAGTGGATGATGTTGTTGATCTCCAGCGAATCCTCGCCGTCGAGGAACGCCGTGATCGAATGCTCGATCGTCTGCGTCGTCATCGCTCAGTCTTCCTCTCCTTCGGCATCGCGCGCTGCCGCCTCGTCGGCGAGTCTCCAGACGTCACTGAAGTCGACCTCTAGACCGATCATCACGTCTTCGCCCGAGAGTGAGTCCGGCCGCTGGAAGCGCTCCGGCTCTCGATCCGCTCGATAAACCCAGACATCGCGGTTCGCCATGTCAACCAGCCAGCCCAGCCGCACGCCGTGGTGCATCCACAGCTGCATCTTCGTCTGTTGCTGGTCAAGTCTGTCGC
Organism: Dehalococcoidia bacterium; assembly: GCA_022824765.1. Lineage (GTDB taxonomy): Bacteria > Chloroflexota > Dehalococcoidia > Bin125 > Bin125 > Bin125. Next base: position 3,290 of record JAJDZG010000143.1, read on the forward strand.
TCGGAGACCGAACCTCAAGCACAAAGTCAGGCGCGAAGCCCGTGGCTCCGGTCAACTCCTCCCGAGTCGCCTGCTCAAGCCGCTCGGGACTAATCCAGGACGCATCGGCCTGCATCAGGTGAGACAATCCAGCGTCGTCGGTCATCCGATAGCCAGAGCTCGCACCGCGCCCACGACCGCCGCCGCCACCGACCCGCCAGTTCCTGACCTGACCGCCAATCTCAAACTCTGCGTCGCCGCTCTCGTCTCCGGCATACATGTTGATGACCAACTCCTCGCCGTCGATCTCAAACAACCA
>JAJDZG010000145.1 GCA_022824765.1 Dehalococcoidia bacterium
CGTCGCAAACGACCGCGCCGACATCGGCGGACCGGCCCACGGCAATCGAGCCCGAGCGTCCAGCGGACGCAGGGCGTCCTGCAGGCGTCCACGCGCGGCGCGCCACCAATCGACCAGCTGCACCCGGGTCAGGTGCCGCGAGCTCTCCTGCAAGCCAGAGCGCAGCCCATCCGCAGATCGCTCGCCCCCGCCCAGTCCCTGCGCAACGCCTGAGGCGACCGCCGCCGCGCCGTCGTCAACCTCAGCGAGGTGCGCAATCACATCCCGCACCATCCAGCCGCGACAAGGCGTATCCAGCTCAAACACCGCATCATCCAAACCCGCCAGCCGAGCATCAAGATACCCCTGCTCAGCCGCCAAATCATCAAGAAGAAGCCAATAGGCATCAGTCATGGCCAACGCTCCTGCTACGGTGAGAACATCATCTGCAGAGAAGGATAGACTGCAGATCGAGGGCTCTGATGCAAATGCCAGATGATCCACTGCTGACGCTCGACCGGTACTCGATACCCGAAGCAGCGAAGATCCTGCAGGTTTCATCTCGCAGCGTGGGACATTGGTTTCGCGGATACCGGCGCAATGAGAGGCTTTACGAGCCCCTGTTTGAGCCGAAAAGGGGGAATCCATCCCCGCGCGATCGGATCAGCTTCCTCGAGCTGGCCGAAGCCAAGATCGTTGCGGCATGCCGCGCACAGGGAATCAGCATGACCCGCATACGCCAAGCCCGCGGGTTCGCTCGAAAGTGGCTGGACTCCGAGTATCCGCTTGCCACACAGCAGTTCAAGACTGACGGCTCCAGGATGCTCTACGAGTTTGAGGATTGCCACAATCATCGCCCGAGCGGACCGATGTTTGTTGATGTTGGCAATGCGGCCGGCCAGACAACGCTTCCCGGTTACATCACTGATGTCGTGACACTGTTCGAGTTCGCCTCCGAAGCCCAAGTCTGGCCGACACGATTCCACCCTCGCGGTACAGACGTGCCGATTGTAATCGATCCATGTGTACGAGGCGGGCAAGTCTTAATCATGAGTCGAGGCCTGCCGATCGAGTCAATCTATCGACGCCACCTTGGTGGCGACCCTCCGTGGCAAATCGCAGAAGACTTCGAACTGAGTCTATCCGAAGTCAACGCCGCCATTGCGTACCACGTGACGGTATGAAGCTGTTCTTCGACGAGTGCATGGGCACAGGAGTTCCTCAAGCGCTTCGGCTGGTCGGAGTCAACAATGTTGTTCACCTCAGGCAGGTCTATCGCTGGAAGATTCAGCACGGGCTGATCGTAGACGATCGCGAGTGGCTGCCAGACACGGGACGGAGAAAGTGGCTGGCGATTACTGAGGACCTACGAATCCTCGAGAATCATGAGGAACGCCAGCTGATTCATGATCACGACGTGGGAATCGTCTTTCTGAAGGCGGCCAAACTACAGAGTCGTGACGTAATGGCATTCATGCTCCGCAGACTCGCGTGGCTGTAGCATATCGACCAAGAGAAGAGGCCGTTCGCGTATGTGACAACACTGCGCGGTCCGCCAGTCAGAGAGATTTGAAGCTAATGTTCCTGGGTCATGGCGAGTTCATGGGACGATCCGCCGGTACTCCACGTCGAACAGCAACGATGGCACCACCTCCAACGCGTCGATGTCGTAGACAACCCAGTCGCCCGCGTAGATTCTTGCGTCGGCGCCGTCGTACGGGTGCCTGGGATCTCTCACGGTGAGCTCCGCTCGCCAGGAAAAGAGTTCGATCACTTCGTTGGGTTCTCTGAGATGGGCGCAACCGACGACATCTGCAATAGCGGCCACTGCGAATGTTGCCAACCCCGGCTCGTAGCGGGTTGCATCGACCCATTCGCCGTCGCGGATTCGCTCAAATCGTTGCCATGCCATGATCCTGGCCCCTTCCGTTGGGGCCAGGACCGTAAAGCACCGCGTGTCTCGTGTCTAATCCACCACCGGACTCGCCCCCAACGGACGCAACTCGCCCATCAACCAGTCCAAACGCTCCTCCGTCAGCGGCGCCGGACCCCCAGCGTCCCGCGAACCCGGATAGCCGAAGCTCGAGCGCCCCGCCGCCTCCGCCCGCACGTACTGACCCAGCGAAATGCGGCTCGCGTACTCCAGATTGTTCCGCACGTACTTGGGCAGGTCGTCCCAGGTCGTCGCGTGCGCCATCTCCGCCGCGACCTCGAAGTTGACCGCCTCCGCCATCTTGTCCCACTCGCCCTTCAGCGAGAGCTCGTGCAGCTGCATCCCCAACGACTCCATCCCATGCGCACGGAAGATGCCATGGTAGGAGCGCGTCGAACCGTAGAACGAGATCGCCCGGCGCAGGCCATCGATCGATTGCTCGACCTCTGATTCCGTCTCGCCGAAGGCCATGAATCCGCCCACCGACATGTCAATGTCATCGAGCGTGCGGCCAGCCCGCAGCGCGCCCTTCTCGACGTTCGGAATCACCGTCTCCATCATCACCTTGTGCGTCATGAACCCATGCGGACGCAGGCCGTCGGCGCAGGCGCCGGCCGTCTGAGCCATCAGCGGACCCACGTTGGCCAGCGAAACCTTCGGCGGGTCGTAGTCGATCGGACCCGGATCGAACATCGGCGTCATCAGCGTGTACGTGTAGTTCTCCGAGATGAACTCAGGCCGCTCGCCCGTCTGCCACGAGTGCCAAACGGCCCGCATCATGTTGATGTAGTCCTCCATCCGCTTGGCCGGCGGCGCCCAGGTGCCGCCAAAGCGTCGCACGTTGTGACCCTTGACCTGCGAGCCCAGCCCGAGGTTGATGCGGCCCTTGGACAACTCCTGCATGTCCCACGCGGCCTGTGCCATGATCATCGGCGTGCGCGGGAACGCGATCGTGACCGACGACGAGATCTCCACCCGCTCCGTGTGCTCGGCCGCCAGCATCATCTGGAAGAGCGAGTTGTGCTTCGTCTCCGGCACCACAATCGAGTCAAAGCCGCGCGCCTCAAGCGCCTTGACTTGCTCGGGAATGCCGCCCAGCCAGCCTCCGCCGAAACCTGTTTCAATCTTCATCGTGGTTGACCTCTCCGCTGTGTCTTGTCGGACGTACTCGCTCAGATTCTACCCGCCGACGCGTGTCAGCTCTCGCGGCGCCAGCGACGCCCAGAACGCCCGCTCCTCGTCGGCCGGCGCGCGCACCACCTCGCAGTCCTGATTCAGCGTCATCACGGCCCGATCGGCAGCCTCGTAGACGGGCCATTCCGGCAGCCGCGCATTGTTCGGATTGCCCGTCCTCGCGAACGCCAGATAGGTCTGCATCATCGTCTCCGACAGCGACTCCAGCTCGGGCGACGCGTCCCCGCAGAAGCGCTGCATGTTCTCCGCCTCGTACGTCCCCCAGATAAACGGGATGTCCAGCGAGTGACAGCTGCCCAATCGACCGTCGTACGCCGGCGACGGATAGTCGAAGCGGTAGCTCCAGACCTCGCGCGTGTGACGCGCCTGTGCCTCAGCCGTCTTGACCGCGGGAATGCGGAACATCGAATCCGTCATGATCGCGTTCCAGACGGCCAGGTTGTCGGTCGGCTCCCCGCGCGACTCGCGAGCCCGCTGATAGCAATCGACGCCCTCAGCGGCGCGCATCCCGCCGAACGGCGCGGTCGCCGCCGCCAGCAGGTCGTTGTCAGACATCAGATCCGCGCCCTCGCGAGTGACCGTGAACAGGTTGAACTCGTCCTTGGTGTGTCCAATCAGCATCGGCATGCCGCTGGTCTGAATCCCAGCCCCGATCCGCGCCTCCGCGTCGAGCCCCAGCGCATAACCATCGGCGACCGGGCCGAAGCGCGCGCCCCCGAGTCCGCCGCCACTGAGCTCCACCTGGTAATCCAGCAGATCATCAGCCGCCACGCCCCGCATTCGCTCAGGATCGTCCCAGCCGCCAAAGCGCAGCAGGTAACGCTCAGCGATCTGACGCGCCTCAACCTTCGTGATCGTGTCGATCAGCGATCCCGACATCGGGATCGCCTTGTCGAACGCCCCAGTCGCCGCTGGCATCGCCATCAGATGGGCGATGTCGAAGCCACCCGCCGACTGTCCGAACACCGTCACGTTCTGCGGATCGCCGCCAAACGCCGCAATCTCGCGGCGCACCCAAAACAGCGCGGCTGTCTGATCGAGCAACCCCTCGTTGCCGTACGCGCCCAGAATCGGCGCGTGCAACCAACCAAACACCCCCAACCGATAGTTCAGCGTCACCACCACGACATCGCCCGTCGACGCCAGACGCCGACCGTCAATGCGCGGCTGCGTGCCCGATCCGACGACGTTTCCACCGCCGTGAATCCAGACCATCACCGGACGCCGTCGCTCATCACAGGCCGGCGTCCAGATGTTCAGGTACAGGCAAACCTCCGACTGCGTCTGCGCCGGAATGCCAATCAAATCGCCGACGTCGCCGGGCAGCTGCCGCTGCATCGCCGACGCAGAGAACTCAGTCGCGTCCCGAACGCCGCTCCACGGCTCGACCGGCTCCGGCGGACGCCAACGCAACGATCCGACCGGCGGCTGGGCGAACGGCACGCCCCGAAACACGACGCAGTCGTCATCCCTGTCGCCCTGCAGTTTGCCCATTGATGTCGTCACGATCGGAGGCATGGCGTCGCCCTCTTCAGCTATCGCTAGTGATGTGATCGATGCTAGCCGGCAGCGTCAGCCAGGCGCTCCTCAACGGACGCCGCCATCTCCAGAATCTCGTCCCGGGCATCGGCAACCCGTGGATCATCTGCCAGCTGCTCCAGCGCCCCAACCAGTCTCGTCTCCCGAAGGCGCAACAGCTCCTCGATCGCCCGTACGCATGACGGAGCAGAGAGCAAGTAGCCTCGCTCGTGCTGCGACGGATCACTCACGATCCGCAGCAAATGCTCGCGAATCTCCTCCTCATCCGGCGCCGGCTTCCAGATCTCGCGGCGATGCTGATTCAGCGCATCGGGGTCAAACACCCCCACGTAGACCGGACCAATCGGGATGAGGTCCCGTTCCGACCGCTGGTACGGACGGTTCGCGCAATAGGTGTAGAAGGGATTCTCGATCTCGAGTTGGCGAATCTCGCAGTAACTCGGAATCTCGTGATTGTGGTTCGTCGATCCCGTCCGACCGCCGTTCGCGCGATTGAACCAACACGTGCCGCAGCAGTCCGATCCTCCGTTGGGCATCGTGATGACCTCTCGATCTCAGCCGCCGCAGCAGAGGATCGTACGGCCCTGGCGATCCTGCAGCGGACGCGCGTTCGGGCCGTCGGTCAGCGCTTGCAGCTGCTCGACCTGGCGCGGCGACACCGTGCCGACGGCCTGCCGCAGCCACCACAGCACCGGCTCGCTAAAGGGCGGCGCCGTCAGCGACCCGACGTAGTGGTAGTAACCGCCCGCAGGCGGCGCAAACGCGGCAGCATCGAGCCTCGGCGCGTCGCCCGCTGCCTCCGCGCGCATCGTCTCATCAATCAACCGTTGGACCACCGAGTCCGCCTCGCCCAGCTCGTAAACCGTGCCGACCACCAGCAGCTGGTCACCCTCGCCGATGTGGACAAGATGCACCTCAGCCGCAAACTCAGCGCCGTCGATCGTGTGCTCCGCGGGCGTGTGCCAATGCACCTGGAGCAGCCGATACGCATCAGCTCCCACCCGCACTTCGCTGCCCCGCTCAAACGTGATCAGCGGCAGCGGGCGGCGCTCGACGGCGGACGCCGCACCCCGATAGTCCGCTGTCGGCGCGGGTGCGTCCGACATCTCGCATCTCGAGATGTCAATCGGTGATTGTCCGTTGCCCAGGTCTCTCACGTTCACCGTCCGAGTTCGCTCGACGCCTGCGCAGGCCTCGTCTGGGCGCTAGATTATCGGCCAACGGAGCCGCTGACCGCTCAGCCCGCAACAACACACGCAGAGGAGCCAGACATGGTCGATCAGCAGTATGAGACCTACGACCCCGCCGTGCACAACCGCGCCACGCCGCAAGAGACCTTCGGACCGGTCGTCAAGGTCGACAAGCTCGAGGACGGCGGCATCTACCTCATCACCCTCAACCGCCCACATCGCTTGAACTCCATCGGCGACGGCCTCTCCGACGCGCTCTACGATGCCTTCGTCGAGTATCGCGACGACCCCAACGCCCGCTGCGCCGTCCTCACCGGCGCCGGACGCGCCTTCTGCGCCGGCGCTGACCTCATCAACACCGCTGAGACCCGCCAGGCCGAGCAAGACGGCCGCGACGGCCCCGCGCCCATCATCTCCCGACGCAAGAATCCTGTCCCACTCTCCGAGAAGCTCGAACTGTGGAAGCCGACCATCGCCGCGATCAACGGCTGGGCCGTCGCCGGCGGCTTCATGTACGCCATGCAGTGCGACATCCGGATCATGTCCGAAGAAGCCCGAGTCGGCATCGCCGAAGCCCGCTGGAACATGGGCGGCGCCGGCTGGATGACCCCGCTCACCCGCCAGATCGGGCTCGGCTCAGCCCTCGAACTGACCCTCTGGGGCGACACCCAGTACGACGCCCAGCGCTGCTACCAACTCGGTTGGGTCCAGCGCGTCGTCCCCCGAGAGCTGCTCTTGGAAACCGCCCTCGACTACGCCCGCCGCATGCTCTTCCTCGCCCCCAGAGCCGTCCGCAACATGAAGCAGGCGCTCTATCGCGGCTACTATATGGAGCCATTGATGGCCTCCCAGTTCGGCAGCGCCATCGAACAGAACCTGCAGGGAATGAACGACTCCCTCGAAGGTCCATCAGCCTTCAGCGAAAAGCGCCGCCCCAACTTCACGGACACCTAAGCCAATGACCACAGTGACCACGCTGACCATCACCTGGCACGAGCAAACCTCCGACTTCGGCGATCCAATGCCCTGGTTCGGCTCCTGGCTCGTCGGCGACGGCAAGACCGAGGGAGACTGGTTCCACTCCGCCCGCGGCGCCGCCGAAACCTCCCATCAGCCTCCGCCCAATGCCGTCGGCGTCCGCCTCCGCTTCTGGCCCTCCGAAGGCCTCGACCCCGAGTACATCGACCTGCCAATCCCCGACAGCGGCCGAATCGACACCGCGCAACTGGACTACGACCATCCTGGCCCCTTCTCACGACTCCCGCAGTCGCTAGACTGATCGAGATTCACCAGTCCAGACAGCGAAAGGACAACGAATATGGTGACCGCCTCACGCCCGCCCCAGGCGACCGCAGCGATCGATGGATTTCGCTACGAAATCCCCGAGCATCGCTGGCGCACGCCCGGCAACGACGGTTGGACACGCACCGCACAGCCGTCTGACCCCAACAAGTACTTCATGGTCTCCGCCGACTGCCACGTCCACGAACCAGTCGACTTCCTCGAGCGTCGCGTCGACGAGCGCTACCGCCACCGACTGCCCCGCATCGAGGTCGATGAAGACGGCGTTCGCTGGCAAGTGACCGAGGGTCACCGCCCCACCAAGATCCGCGACCTCAAGCTGGCCGGCGAAGACCTCGTGCGCGACAAGCACGGCAACGCCATCCCCGACGAACGCGTCCGCGACATGGACCTCGACGGCGTCGACGCTGAGATCATCTTCCCCAACAAGGGCCTCTCCATGTGGGCCACCGCCGACCCCGTCTTCGCCAACGCCATGTGCGCAGCCTGGAACGACTGGGCCTGGGAAACCTTCGCCGACACCTACGACCGCTCCTCCCCCTTGGCCTGCGTGGCCTCAGGCGACATCCCCGGCGCGATCGCCGAGGTACAGCGCTCCGCCGAGCGCGGCTTCCGCGGCTTCTCCTTCCCGGCAAAACCAGTCTGGGGACCGACCGGCGAGGACTCCCGCAACTACAACCTGCCCGAGTTCGACCCGCTCTGGGCGGCCGTCGAGGAGACCGGCCTGCCTATCACCTTCCACGTCTCGACCGGCCGCGACCCGCGCGGCGCACGAGGCAACGGCGGCGCAGTCACCAACTACGTCTTCCATTCCCTGGCAATGACCATGGAGCCGATCATCAACATGTGCGCCTCCGGCGTCTTCCAGCGCTTCCCCGATCTCCGCGCCGGCACCATCGAGGCCGGAATCGGATGGATCCCCTGGGCGCTGACCGCGATGGACGAGGCCTACCACAAGCACCACATGTGGGCCTTCCCCAAGCTCGAGGGTCTCCCCTCCGACTACTACCGCGCGCATTGCTTCGGCTCCTTCCAGGACGACGGCCCCGGCGTCGACCTGGCCCGCAAGTATGACCTCGTCGACAACCTGCTCTGGGCCAACGACTATCCCCACCACGAGGGATCCTGGCCGCACTCAGCCGCCGCGATCGAGCGCACCATGGGCGACCTCACCGACGAGGAACGCGCCAAGATCCTCGGCCTCAACGCCGCCCGACTCTTCGGCTTCGACGTGCCCGAGTCCAAGCGCTAGCCGCACATAACGAGCCGGATCGCCCCGCCGATCCGGCTCGAACCAAGGTCACCACCTCTGACAATCTGTGTACACTGACCTACGAGCGAGACGGTCTGCAGGAATGCAGCTCATGAAAGGACTGGCGAGCGATGAGATTGCCGAGTTTGAAGAGCAGGCGGCTAGTCAGCGCCCTGATGTTTGCGGGCGCCGCGCTAATCGCCGGCGCATTGATTGGAGCCTGTACGTCGGACGACGACGACCAGCAGGCCCAGGCAGTGGAACAACAGCAGCAGGTCATGCAGCAACAGCAGGACCAGCCGCAAGCCCAGGTCTCCGGTGAGCCCCGCGGCAACACCATCCAACTGGTTCAGGACCGCGGCACCCTCAAGTGCGGCGTCAAGCAGACGCAGCCGCTCTTCGGTAACCGCGACGCCGACGGCAACGTGACCGGCTTCGACATCGAATTCTGCAAGGCAATCGCCGCCGCAGTCCTCAAGGATGCCGACGCCGTCGAGTACGTTGACGCCTCTGACGCCTCCACACGCTTCGAGTTGCTCGCCGATGGTCAGATCGACATCCTGATCCGAACCACCACCATCACCAGCTCCCGCGACATGGAACTCGACGTCGACTTTGCCCAGACCACCTTCTACACCGGTCAGGGCTTCGCCGTCCGCAAGGACTCCGGCATCAACTCCACCAGCGACATGGCCAACGCCGCCATCTGTGTCCAGACCGGTACCACCACCGAGCAGAACGTCGCCGACCACTTCACCGACATCGGACTCAACTACGAGCCCACCGGTGGTCTGAGCCAGGACGTGGCCGCCGCCTTCTTCGAGGGCCGCTGTGACGTCCTGACCGCCGACGCCTCTGACCTCGCCTCCCGCATCGTCGTCCGCGATGACGCCGACGACTACCAAATCCTGCCGCAGATCATCTCCAAGGAGCCGCTGGCTCCCGGCGTGCGTGACTACGACAGCGACTGGAAAGACGTCGTCAACTGGGTCGTCCACGGCCTGATCCGCGCTGAAGAGATCGGCTTGACCCAGGCCAACGTCGCCGCAATGGCTGCCAACCCGCCCAACACCGAAGTCGCACGCCTGCTCGGCGTTCCCTTCGAGGGCGGCTCCGTCTCCACGCTCGGCTTCGACGCCGTTGACGCCCAGTTCATCCAGCGCGCAATCACCGCCGTTGGCAACTACGGCGAAATCTACGAGCGCGAAATCGGCGACGCCATTGAACGTGACTGCACGCTCAACGCCCTCGCCCGACCGCTGCCCTCCGAGGCAGTCGACTGTGGCCCCGGCGAAGGCGGCATCCTCTACGCCCTGCCGTACCGCTAAATCGACTCGTTACCGAGCCGACAACAACGGGCCGCCCCCAAGGGGGCGGCCCGTTCGCGTTGTCCGACATCCGGCAGGCCGCCCGCCCGCCGCCAGCCGGTTGCCATGCTGGGCTAACATACGCACCAGCCCCGCAGACGACCCGGACAGCGATCTCCAAGCGATCTGAAGGCAAGCACAGACGATGTCCCAGCAACCGTCCACGTCTCTGCCGCCTCCAGACCTCGTGCCACTCATCTATCAGCGCGGATTCCGACGCCTCCTCCAGCAGGGCGCCTACGTCGGCGTCACCGCCTTGCTCGCCTGGTACGTCTACGACGCCCTCAACCTGCGCGACTTCGGATTCGGATTCCTCGACGATCCCGCCGCCTTCAAGGTCGCCAATCAGTGGATCACCGACATCGACGGCGTCACCAACAACCGGATCACGATGTACCTCGTCGGCGTCTGGTCGTCAATCCGCGTCATCTTTGTCGCAATCCTGCTCTCGACCCTGGTCGGTGTCGTCGTCGGCGTCGCCAGGCTCTCCTCAAACTGGCTGGTCGCCCGCCTCGCGATGCTCTACGTCGAAGTCTTCCGCAACACCCCGCTGCTCATGCAGGTCGTGCTCGTCTACGCGATCTTCCTCGTCGGCGCACCCATCATCCAGGACGTCGCAGTCATCGGCGACTTCGCCTTCATCTCAAACCGAGGTCTCGCGATCCCCTGGCCAGTGCCCGACGCCGGCTGGTGGGGCGTCCCCGACTGGTTTGTCGGCGTCTGGGTCGCCCTCCTGATCGCCATCGCCGCCGCCGCCATGGCCGTCCGACGCCAGCGTCAGAACATTGAGCGTGACACCGGCCAGCCCCAGTTCGCCAACCGCTGGGCCTTCGGCATCTTCGCCGTTGGCGCCCTCGTCTCGTTCATCGCGCTCGGCCTGCCCGTCTCCATCGACCGCCCGATTGTCGAAGGCACGCGCTATCTCGAAGGAATCGTGATCCGTCCCGAATTTGCAGCGCTCACGATCGGCCTCACCCTCTACACCGGCGCGTTCAACGCCGAGATCGTGCGCGGCAGCATCCAGGCCCTGCCGCGCGGCCAGACCGAAGCGGCCAACGCCGTCGGACTCTCCGCCTACCAGCGCATGACGCTCATCATCCTGCCCCAGGCCCTGCGCCAGATGATTCCCTCGATCACCAACCAATACCTGAACGTCAACAAGAACTCCTCGCTTGCCTACGCCGTGCTCTACGACGATCTCTTCCGCGTCGCCGGCATCATCCAGAACAAAGCGGGCCACGCGCTCGAAATGTTCTTCGTGATCATCGTCACCTACATGCTGATCTCTTTCCTCATCTCCGTCGTCATGAACTTCATCAACGCCCGCGTCACGCGGGTCGGCGTCTGAGCGGGGCACGTGATGTCTGACCAACCGCCAATCCCGCGACCCGAACAGATCCCGTTGCCGCCCGCGCCCGGCCAGCGCCGGATCGTGCTGCCGCCTCATCGACAACGCTCGCGACGACCGCGATCCGTCCGAATCCGCGAATGGGTGCGCAAGAATCTGTTCCCCTCCCGCAACGGCACGCTGCTCACGCTCGTCGCCGGCGCCATCCTCGCCGGCATCCTCGTCGGCGTCGCCTACTTCGTCTTCGTCAGCGCCAACTGGGAGGTCATCACCCACAATCGTTGGCTGCTGTTCGCCGGCGGCTTCCCGCAAGGCGAAGCCTGGCGGCTCTGGGTCAGCATCGCCATCGTCTTCACCCTGATTGGGACGGCCTACGGCACCTGGTCCTCCATGGGCCGCCGCGACCACCTGTTCGTCGCACTGGTCGGCGCGTTCGTGATCTTCCTCATGGCGCACGGAGGTGCCGCGGCCTGGTCCACCATCTACTTCCTGATCGCCGTGGCCTGCCTCTACGGCGGCTACCTCTTCACTGTCCGCTTGCCCCGCGAGACCTCGACGCTGCGAACCTGGCAGCAGCGGATCGTCGGTGGACTGCTCGCGCTGTCACTGCCAATCGTGCTCGTCATTCTGCTCTTCGGCGGTGAAGTCGGGCCGCGACACATCGACGGATTCGTGCTCAACCTGATCCTCGCCCCAGTCGGGATCGTCGGCGGCATTGTGCTCGGCATTCCGCTCGCGATGGGCCGCGCGTCCTCAATGAAGACCATCTCCTGGACATGCACCGCCTACATCGAGATCGTGCGCGGCGCGCCCCTGCTCGGCTGGCTCTTCGTCGCGCTGTTCATCCTCGACGACATCATCGGCGGCGACCTGATCATTCGCGCCATGGTCGTCATGGCCGTCTTCACCGGCGCCTACATGGCCGAGTACATCCGCGGCGCCCTCCAGGCCCTGCCACGCGGACAATACGAAGCCGCGCAAGCCGTCGGCCTCACCCAAACCCAGCGCACCCGCCTGATCATCATGCCTCAGGCGTTGCGCATCTCGATCCCGCCCATGGTCGGACAGGCAATCTCCATCTGGAAAGACACCACGCTCGTCTCAGTCATCCTGCCCTTGCGCGAGCTGAAGGGCAACGCCGACTCCGCAATCGCCCAGTTCGAGTTCACCCCCGACCGCATCGAGGCCTACGTCTTCGTCTCCGTCATCTTCTGGATCGTCGCGTTCATGATGTCGCGGATCTCCCAACGCGTGGAGCGGGCCCAAGGCATCGGCGAACGCTGATCCCTCAGTCCGCCACCTCCGCCGCCTCGTTCAACGCCGGACTCTCGTACTCTTCGTCGTCGTCCTCAGGATTCCACAGCGGATACTCAGGCTCCGCGAATCGCGCGCCTTCAGGGATCTTCACGTCCACGACCGCCGCATCAATGCACGAGTGGTGCGGAATCTCTTCATCGTCCTCGACATAGCCCTCAATGTGGAACTCAATCGCCTCGCGAATCAGCTCCTTCGTCTCTTCCAGCGTGTCGCCGACCGTCACGCAGCCCGGCAGGTCAGGCACATGCGCGCACCAGTTGTTCGGGGACTTCGAAAACACCACCACGTATCTCATCGCCAGTCTCTCCAGTTGAGGTCTGCCTGCTCGATGATACTCTTCCAAATCGGCGTTGTGAGGTCCTTGGAAGGTGGACCTGGAATCGTCACCTTGCCGCGCTTGGTTGGATGTTTGAAATGTCGATGGCTCCCCCGTTGACGGACGAAGTACCAGCCGTCTGCCTCGACAATCTTGATGGCCTCGCGCACCTTCGGCATTCCCCCATTATCCGACAACGTCGCCAGGCAGCGGTAGAATGCCCGAGACAGTCGACGCTCTCAACAATGGAGCCGCCTCATGACCACCCAAGACCCTGTCATCGCTCAGCCTGCTCCGCCCAAAGGCGTCGGCGAGAGCGCGTCCGCCACCGACTTCGACGTCCCTCAGCGACTGCGCGGACAGTCCGACATCATCATCACCGAAAAGGTCGACAAGTGGTTCGGCGACTTCCAGGCCCTCGACGACGTCTCCCTGCGCGTCAAGGAGCACGAAATCGTCGTCATCCTCGGACCGTCCGGTTCAGGCAAGTCGACCTACATCCGCTGTCTCAACCGACTCGAGGAGCACGACGCCGGACGAATCGTGATCGACGGCATCGAGATGAACGAGGACGTCCGCGCCCTTCAGGCGATCCGCTCCGAGGTCGGCATGGTCTTCCAGCAGTTCAACCTCTTCCCGCATCTGTCCGTACTCAGCAACATCACGCTCGGGCCGCAAAAGGTGCGCCACATGCCCAAGCTCGAGGCCGAGGACCTCGCCATGCAGCTGCTCGAACGCGTCGGCATCCCCGAGCAGGCAGACAAGTTCCCCTCCCAGCTGTCCGGAGGACAGCAGCAGCGCGTCGCCATCGCCCGAGCACTCGCCATGCAGCCCAAAATCATGCTCTTCGACGAACCCACCTCCGCGCTCGACCCCGAGATGATCAAGGAAGTGCTCGACGTCATGCGCGAACTCGCGGAGTCCGGCATGACCATGCTCGTCGTCACCCACGAAATGGGGTTCGCCCGCGAGGTCGCCGACCGGCTCGTCTTCTTCGACGAAGGCAAGCTCGTCGAACAGGGCACCCCCGAACACTTCTTCACCAACCCGGTCGAGGAACGCACCAAGCTGTTCCTCAGCCAGATTCTCTAATCCCCTCTCCCTGAGGGAGAGGGTGACGGTGAGGGTTCCGATGACCGATCTCAACAGCGTCAAAGCGCTGACCTTCGACGTCTTCGGCACCGTCGTCGACTGGCGCTCATCCGTCTCGGCCGAAGTCGCCGCCTTCCTCCAACGCCACAACGTCGACGCAGACGCCGGCATGTTCACCGACCGCTGGCGCCGCGAGGGCTACGCCGGCGGCATGCGACTCGTCCGCGACGGCACACTCCCCTTCCAGACCGCCGATCAGCTGCATCGCCGAATGCTCGACATGCTGCTCGAGGAGCACGGCATTACGGCTGACGATGCTGAAGTCGCCGAGTTGAATCGCGCCTGGCATCGCCTGCATCCCTGGATCGACTCGCCCGGCGGCCTGCAGCGCCTGAAATCTCGGTTCGTGGTCTCCACGCTCTCCAACGGAAATGTCGAACTGCTCGTCAACATGGCCAAGTTCGGGTCACTGCCCTGGGACTGCGTGTTGTCCGCCGAACTGACCGGCGCGTTCAAGCCCGAGCCGCAGTGCTACCAGAACGCCGCCAAGCTGCTCGGCTGCGAGTCGCGCGAGGTCATGATGGTCGCCGCCCATCAGGCCGACCTGCTCGCCGCCGCCCAGACCGGCATGCGCACCGCATTCGTGCCCAGACCGCGCGAGGCCGGACCCAACTTCCCCGCAGACCTCACGCCAGACCCATCCTTCGACATCATCGCCACCGACTTCCACCACCTCGCCGCCCAGCTCGGCTGCTGAGACCGAAGGCATCAGGAAATGGCGGAACGGAACTGGGCGAATCGCACGCTATGGACCGGCGACAACCTCGACATCATGCGCGGCATGAACTCCCACTCCGTGGACCTCATCTACCTCGACCCACCATTCAACTCCAACAGTGACTACCAGGCCCCGCTCGGAACACCCGCAGAAGGCGCCGAGTTCAAGGACACCTGGACTTTGGACGACCTGGACGTGGCCTGGGTTGGACTGATCGCAGAAGAAGAACCCCCCATCGCCCGACTGCTCGATACCGCCGGTCTCACCCATTCCAAGGGAATGCAGTCGTACCTGACGATGATGGCCGTTCGACTGTTGGAGATGCGGCGTCTGTTGTCCCCGAACGGCAGCATCTACCTCCACTGCGATCCGACCGCGAGCCACTATCTCAAGGCCCTGATGGACGCGATCTTTGGACGAACCAACTTTCGCAACGAGATCACCTGGTACTACTACAACAAGCTCGCGCCCGGCACGCGAATCTTTGGCCGAAGCTTCGATCAACTGCTCTTCTATGCCTTTGGTGACTACACGTTTCACCCCCAACGGGAGCCCCGCGATGCTCCCGTCCGCCAGCTCGTCCGCGAACGCGTCGATGGCGTGCTGAAGAACAAGCGTGACGCCGACGGCAATCTGATCTATCGGACCGTGGACGACAAGAAGGTCGATGCCGTGTGGCGAATTCCCGCGATTCAACCGGCTGCGAAGGACTACATCGGTTTTCCGACCCAGAAACACATTCGCTTGCTCGAGCGGGTGATCTCAGCGTCATCCAATCCCGGCGACACCCTGCTTGACCCGTTCTGCGGATGCGCAACGGCCCTCGTCGCCGCCGAGAGCCTTGATCGTGAATGGGTCGGCATCGACATTTCACCCAAGGCGGCTGAGCTCGTCAACGTGCGCCTCCAGCAAACGATGGGCAATCTCTTCCACAACCGACTCGTCACCAACCGCACCGATCACCTGCATCGCACCGACATCGACGCGCCGAAAAACTACCGACAGCACAAGCACGTCCTCTTCGGCGAGCAAGAGGGGCGCTGCAATGGCTGCCGCACCGCGTTTGAGTTTCGCCACTTCGAAGTCGATCACGTCGTGCCGAGCGCTCGTGGCGGAAGCAACCACATCTCGAACCTGCAACTACTCTGCGGGAGCTGCAATCGGATCAAGGGAGATCGTCCCCAGCAGTTCCTGCTCGCAGAACTCCGCAGGCGCGACCTGTTCGATGACGGCCAGTTCGCCACGTAATCACCACACGAGAGGAGACCACCCATGACCCTCAACCCCGACGCTTACACCACCATCCAGATCGAAAAGCGCCCCGACGGCATCGCCGTCGCGACGCTCAATCGCCCGGAAAAGCTCAACGCCGTCAACGCCGCCATGCACCGCGAACTGGCCGCGCTCTCCGTCGACGCCAACAGGGACCCTGACGTTCGCGTGCTCGTCCTCACCGGCGCCGGACGCGCCTTCTGCGCCGGCGGCGACTTCTCCGGCAGCCGCGACGAACCGATGGGCGGACACTACCTCAACCGGCTCAACGAAGCCCGCCTGATCGTCGACAACTGGCTCGACTGCGAGAAGCCGACCATCTGCGCCGTCAACGGCTACGCACTCGGCTTGGGCGCCACCGTCGCGCTGCTCTCCGACGTCGTCTACATCGGACGCTCCGGCGTGCTCGGCGACACCCACGTCAACATGGGCATCGGCGCCGGCGACGGCGGCGGCGTGGTCTGGCCCATGCTCGTCGGCCCCGCCCGAGCCAAGTACTTCCTCATGACCGGCGAGCACATCCGCGCCGAACAGGCCAAAGAACTCGGCCTCGTCCAGGACGTCTGCGAGGACGACGACCTCATGCCCACCGCGCTCGCCCTCGCCGAGCGCCTCACCAACGGCCCGCTCGCCGCCATCTCCGCCTCCAAAGTCCCCATCAACAAGTGGATCAAGCACGTCAGCAACATGGTCCTGCCCGTCTCGCTGGCCATGGAACAGGTCACCATGGACGGCGCCGACGCCGCCGAAGCCCAGGCCGCGTTCCGCGAGAAACGCCAACCGAACTATCGGCGATAGCCCATAATCCCATTCTGTCGATACGCTGAGTCTGATCGCGGAAGTCTGCGAACGGCAGTGGCGGCTCGTCAGCGGCGGGCAGCCGGTAGAGATGTGCGTCGGCTGATGACCGTCCTCAACAGCGTCTGCGCACGACTCTCGGCGTTGGTACTCGCGATCGCCGTGCTCGCCGCCTGCACGAGCGACCAACCCCAGCAGCAACAGCCCCAGATCCAACAGCAGGACGCCGCCGCCGCATCCGAGCAGCCCAGCCAACCGGACGCCGATCAGCAGCAAGACCAGGCCGACGCTGACGTGGCCGCGCAGCCGCAAGAGCAGTCCGACAGCGAGCCGTCCGACCTCCAACAGACCAGCCAGCAACAGCAGCGTCAGTCCGACGACGAGGACGAACCGTACGCCACCGACGAGATGACGTCGGAAGACCAGCAGCAGGCGACCGAAAACATCCCCCCGATCCGCCGTTGGCTCGTCGATGGCGTGCCCCTCAATCCCAGCGTCCCCGCCGAAGGCGACGAGTACGGCTGGGGCGCGGCGATCGAGGGTGACGTGCTCGCCGTCTCGGCGCCCTACCACGACGCCAACGGCCAGGACACCGGCGCCGTCTTCGTCTTCGAACGCATCGACGGCGAGTGGCTCGAAACCGCCTACCTCACCCCTGACTACCCCGACTCGCACGGCTGGTTCGGACGCTGGATCGCACTCGACCAGGGCCGACTCGTGATCGGCGCACCTTACGAGGATATCATCGGCATCGACGGTGTCAGAATCGATGACTCCGGCATCGCCTACGTCTATGAAAAGGTCGGCGGCGCCTGGCGCCGCACCGGCACCCTGCTCCCGGCGGTGCCGCAGGCCGGCGCCTCATTCGGCTGGAGCGTCTCCAGCTGGGGCGACCGCATCGCCGTCTCCGCCTGGCAAGACCCCGTCGACGACATGATGGTCGGCTCCGTCACCACCTACATCCAACGCAAGGGACTCTGGCAGCCCGAAGCCATCTTCCAGCCGCAAGATCCGACTCAACTGCACATGTTCGGACGCGACATCGAACTCTACGAGAACATCCTCGTCGTCGGTGCCCCCGGCGACGACACCATCGCCGAAGACGCCGGCGCACTCTTCGTCTGGCACTACTACGCCAACCAGTGGAACTTCGCCGGCAAGCTGCTCGCCTCCGACGGCGCCGCCGCCGACCGACTCGGCAGCCAGGTCGCACTCCACGACGGCTGGCTCGCCTCCGGCGGATACGACCACGACACCCCAGAGTGGAGCAACGGCGCTGTCTACGTCTGGAAACTCGACAATCTCTGGAACTTCCACTCCAAGCTGCAGCCCTCCGACCTCCAACCCGGCGACTGGTTCGGCTACTCCGTCGACATCAACGACGGCATCCTCGTCGCCGGATCCCCCCATCGAGCCCATCCCGAAACCGGCACATACCGAAGCGGCGCCGCCTACGCCTTCGAACTGATCGACGACCGCTGGGTCGAAATCGGCGTCTTCGGACCCGTCGACGCAATCGTCTCCGGCGCCAGCGCCGAATTCGGCTGGGTCACCGAGGTCGACGGCTTGACCTCAGTCGTCGGCGCCTGGCTCGCCGACGCCGAAGCAGGCCCAGACGCCGGCGCAGCCGCCGTCTACGAAATCCCCGAGGACTTCGAACAAAGCGCCGAAGAAGCAGACCCGCAAGAGCCCCAGCAAGCCAACGCCGAACAGCAAGAACCCCAGCCAGCCAACGACGGCTAGCAATCACGACCCCCCCCCGCCAGCCCAGCCCCCACCCGCCCAGCAGCCCCCGCCATCATCCCACCCCCCCTCCGTCACTCCACCCCCCACCGACATTCCAGCTTGTCAGGAATCCCGCCCGACAACCCACCCGACCAGCTAAC